>CAZPYF010000071.1:0-10685 GCA_964590015.1 uncultured Burkholderiaceae bacterium | reverse complement strand
CGGCGAAAACATCTCGTCGATCGAGGTGGAAGATGTCTTGTACCGCCACCCCGCCGTTCTGGCTGCGGCGGTGGTAGCCAAGCCGGATTCACGTTGGGGTGAAACGCCGTGTGCATTCGTCGAGCTCAAGGAAGGCGCACAAGTCCAACCCGACGACATCATCGCGCATTGCCGTTCGCACATGGCCGGGTATAAAGTGCCGCGTCATGTGGTGTTCTGCGAATTGCCGAAAACGTCTACCGGCAAGATCCAGAAGTTCGAACTTCGCAAGAAAGCCGAGGCGCTCGAAGCCGTGGCTTAGCGATCGTTTACACGCGGCACTGGCACCGCATGGTGCTAGGGCATTGAAGCGTTCAACGGCCGGCTTTGTGGGGTCAGTTCACTTCCCACGGAAAGCCCGGCCGTTTTCTTGAGTGGCTTAGAATACGTTTTTTCGCTTGAAATCAGGAGCCCAAAATGCCTTCTTTCGACGTGGTGTCAGAGGTCGACAAGCACGAGCTCGTCAACGCGGTCGACCAGGCCAACCGTGAACTGTCGAAGCGGTTCGACTTCAAGGGCGTCGACGCGCGGTTCGAACAAACCGAGTATGTCGTCACGCAAATCGCGCCCAGCGTTTTCCAGCTGAATCAGATGCTCGATATCTTGCGGGGCCGGCTTACGGCGCGCGATATCGACGTGCGTTGCCTCGAGGTTGCCGAACCCATGGAAAACGTATCAGGCGCACGTCGCCAGATCACGGTGCGCCAAGGCCTCGAACAGTCGGTGAGTAAAAAGCTCATCGCCGCAATCAAAGGGGCCAAACTCAAGGTCGAAGCCCAGATCAATGGCGACAAGCTGCGTGTCACGGGCAAAAAGCGCGATGATCTGCAAGCCGCCATGGCCTTGATGCGCTCAGCGGACGTCGACCTGCCTCTGCAGTTCAACAACTTCCGCGACTAGGCGGGTTTCTGCCTAATCAGTTCTTCAGACGATAACCGCTGCGAAAAATCCAAGCGGTTATCGCGAGACAGATGGCGAGAAACACCAAGGTCATTCCAAGGCTCACCACCACGTTCACATCGGCAATGCTGTAGAAGCTCCATCGGAACCCGCTAATCAGGTACACGGCCGGATTAAACAACGTGATGGTCTGCCAGAACGGCGGAAGCATATCGATCGAATAGAAGCTGCCCCCTAGAAAGGTGAGTGGGGTCACCACCAGCAGGGGCACGAGTTGCAGCTTCTCAAAACCGTCGGCCCAGATCCCGATAATGAATCCGAATAGGCTGAACGTAATTGCGGTGAGTACAAGGAACAGCACCATCCATACGGGATGGTCGATCTGTACGGGTACGAACAGTGTGGCCGTGACGAGAATGATCAACGAAAGAATCACCGATTTGGTTGCGGCAGCCCCTACAAAGCCCAGGGCGATCTCAACATGCGAAATCGGCGCCGACAATATTTCGTAAATAGTTCCAGTGAATTTCGGAAAATAAATCCCGAACGATGCGTTCGATACGCTTTGCGTGAGCAGCATCAACATGATGAGGCCCGGCACGATAAATGAGCCGTAGTTCACCCCATCAATTTCATTGATGCGATGGCCGATGGCCGCGCCGAAAACGACGAAATAAAGCGAAGTTGAAATGACGGGCGCAACGATGCTTTGCAGCAAGGTGCGGCGTGTGCGGGCCATTTCAAACCCGTAGATGGCGCGGATGGCTTGCCAGTTCATGATGTTCCCCCGACCAGCCTGACAAAGATATCTTCGAGTGAACTCTGCTGCGTCTGTATGTCGCGCACGTGCAGGCTACATTGCGAGACGGCGGCAAGCAGTGCGGCAATGTCGTTGTCGTGGCTATCGTAGGTGTAGACGAGCTCATGTGGCCCTGCACCATGACGCAGATGGAAGGGTGCGAGAGCGGCGGGTATTTCGGGCACGGCGGGTTCCACCATGAGGGTCAGCTCCTTCTTGCCGAGCGTCTGCATCAACTGGTGCTTTTCCTGCACAAGAATGATGTTGCCTTGGTCGATGACGCCTACGCGGTCCGCCATTTCTTCGGCTTCTTCGATGTAGTGGGTGGTAAGAATCACCGTTACGCCGGTCTCGCGCAAGCTACGCACCATGGCCCACATGTCCTGGCGTAACGAGACGTCGACGCCTGCCGTGGGCTCATCTAGAAACAGGATGCGCGGCTCATGCGACAGCGCCTTGGCGATGAGTACGCGGCGCTTCATGCCGCCGGAAAGGGTGATCAACCGATTGTCTTTCTTGCTCCATAGCGAGAGGCTTTTAAGCACGCGCTCGATATGGTCGGGATCGGCTTTCTTGCCAAAGAGGCCCCGGCTGAAACTTACGGTGTCCCACACTGTTTCGAAGGCGTCGGTCGTAAGCTCCTGGGGAACCAGACCGATCAACGAACGGGCCTGGCGGTAGTCGCGAATAATGTCATGACCTCCCACCGTAACGGTACCGCTGCTCGGGTTCACCAACCCGCAGATGATACTGATCAGCGTGGTCTTGCCGGCCCCGTTGGGGCCTAGAAGTGCAAATATCTCACCGGGTTGTATGGCTAGATCCACCCCTTTCAGGGCCTGGAATCCGGACGCGTAGGTTTTGGTGAGACCCGAGACATTGAGAATGGGGTCCATGGTCGTTCCAGTGAATACTGCGGCACGATAACATAGGCGGCATCCCCTACCAGTGAGTGGTGCCACGATGATCGATCCCCAGCAGCATGCTCTTCTGACGCCTGCCGAAATGGCCCAGGCCGACCAGGCGGCCATAGCATGCGGCGTGCCGGGCGCCACGCTCATGGCGGCCGCCGGCGAGGCCGTGGCAGCCGCGATCAACGCGCGGTGGTCGAAGCGGGGCGTACTTGTGGTGTGTGGCCCCGGTAACAACGGGGGTGACGGTTTCGTGGTTGCACGATGCCTGCGTGATCAGGGTTGGCCGGTACGCCTCGCCATGGTAGGTCGGCTGGAAACGCTTCAGGGTGATGCGGCTTGGCATGCGGCACAGTGGACGGGTACCGTGGAGCATGAACTGGGTGCCGACCTGCTGCGCGATGTCGGCCTCGTCGTGGACGCGGTGTTTGGCGCTGGCTTGTCGCGTGCATTCGACGGCCCTGCCGCCGAATTATTGAGTGCGGCTCATGCGCAAGGTGTTCCTATCTGCGCGGTCGATATGCCCAGCGGCGTCGATGGGGCCACCGGCGAGGTGTGCGGGGCCGCCGTGGCGGCTGAACTCACCGTCACGTTCTTTCGCAAGAAGCCGGGTCATCTGTTATTGCCGGGTCGCGCGCTCTGTGGCGAGATGGTGTTAGCCGATATCGGCATCTCCGCCGAGGTGTTGCCCGACATAGCGCCGCGCACCTTCGAGAACGACCCGACGGGCTGGGCGCCGATGTTCCCATGGCCGCAGGGCAGTACGCATAAATACACGCGTGGGCATGTGTTGGTAAGCGGGGGCGCGGTCATGACGGGCGCTGCGCGCCTTACCGCCTTGGCTGCGGCGCGCATCGGGGCCGGTCTGGTCACCATCGCCTGCCCGCAGGCGGCTTGGCCGATCTATGCGGCATCCATGCTGAGCATCATGGTGGAACCGTTGGCCGATGACTCGCTGGCTGCGGCATTGACTGATGAGCGTCGCAATGTGATTGTGCTGGGCCCGGGAGCGGGCAAGGGCGCCGCGACGCGCCAGAACGTGCTGGCTGCGGCGGCCACCGGGCGCGCGCTGGTGCTCGACGCCGACGCGCTTTCTGTATTTGCCGGCGATGCCGATTCCTTATTCAGCTCACTGAACGGGCCCTGCGTACTGACGCCGCATGAGGGTGAATTCGCGCGCGTGTTCGGCGGGCACCGCCTCGATAAGTTGAGCCGTGCAAAAGAGGCCGCGCGTCGTGCCAACGCGGTTATTGTGCTGAAAGGGGCGGATACGGTGGTGGCAGCGCCCGACGGCAGGGCGGCCATTAATGCGAATGCGCCGCCATGGCTGGCGACGGGTGGCACCGGAGACGTGCTGGCCGGTATGGTGGCCGGCTTGTTGGCGCCCGGTATGCCGGCATTCGAGGCGGCTTGCGCCGCCGTTTGGATGCATGGTGCCGCCGCAGCGCTGGCGGGGCCCGGGCTAATCGCCGAAGACTTGCCAGGTTTGCTGCCCCGAGTGCTGCGGCAACTACACGGTTAGTGAGCCAGCAATACCGGCACGGTCATCGACGAAAGCAGCGTGCGTGATGCGCCGCCCATGACCCATTGGCGCATCCGGCTGTGCCCGTATGCACCCATCACGATAAGGTCGCTGCCCACATCGCTTGCGGTGTTAAGAATCACGTTGCCCACACCGATGCCTTCACTTTCCTTCACCAGATGGGTGGGCTTGGGGTACCCGCGGCTGATGCAGTAGTCTGTGATATCGTTTTCGCGGATGTCACGCTCGCGGAACAGCTGCTCATCGCGATCGATTTCGAGCACAACCAGTTCCTTGCAGTTCTTGAGGAACGGAGCCCCATCGGTGAAGGAGCGCGCCGCTTCGCGACGTTGATCCCAGCAATACAGTATGCGGTTCCCGATGGTGGGCATCGACCCGACGCGCGGGATCATGAGCACGGGGCGGCCGGCGGCCATTACCACCGCTTCCGGGAGATTCGGAATGATCGACGTCACGCTGTCGACTCGCTCCGCTTTGCTCATGACGAGCAAGTCGCAGTAACGCACGTGGGCGGCGAGGGCTTCATCGGCTTGACCGCGTGGCGCTCGCCACTGTGCTTTCACACCGTGCGTTTCAGCGCGTTCGAGGAATAGTTTTTGGACGGATTCGCGGAACTGGTCGTGCCGGCCGCGGAGAATCTTGCGGACGTCTTGAGGGATGACGCTTTCGTCGTAGTAATGCCCGGCAACACCGTCGCTCGGGTAGACCCCGATGACTTCAGCATTGTGTTGTTTGGCGATTTGCAGCCCGGCTTCGATACGACGCGAGCAAGCCTCGTCATTGCTTAGATAGATGGCGATACGGCCCAGCATGGAACCCTCCTGTGTCTAGCAGACATCGTTATAGGTATCTAGATGTTACATCATGGTCTGGAGGAATAGTCTGTGTGGCGTTCATGTGGCGCTAAACTGTGCGTTTTTGATGTGGTTCGCCCCGTCGTCCCCCTCCTTCACGAGTGTAGTATATGTCTCACGGTATTGCCTCCTTTGTGGGAGATGACTCGCCTGACCCGGCGACGGTGACGCGCATCGACTCGCTGGGAATGCGGGCAGCGTTAGCCATGGCAGAGGCGGCGGCTCGCGCTGGCGAAGTTCCGGTAGGGGCGGTGGTCGTTGATGCCGCCGGCACAGTGGTGGGGCATGGATATAACCAATGCATTACGAATAACGATCCCACCGGCCATGCCGAAATCGTGGCTCTGCGAGATGCTGCGGCGCAGATGGGTAACTATCGACTGCCGGGCCTCGCGCTCTATGTGACCCTCGAGCCCTGTGTCATGTGCATGGGTGCCATGCTGCACGCGCGGCTTGCGCGGGTTGTGTATGGCGCGCGCGACCCCAAGACAGGCGCGTGTGGCAGTGTGCTAGACGTACCCTCCGTCGGTGCTTTGAACCACCACACCGCCGTGGTAGGAGGCGTGTTGGCAGACGAGAGCGTGACCCTTCTGCAGAACTTCTTTCGTGAACGGCGCAATGCGGCGCGAGCGCGCCGTGCCGGTGCCCCGGGTCAGACCGGTCTCTCCGGCGCCTGAGGCCGCGGTTACTTTCTTCTCTTATTTATCTTCCATATGACCCCGACCGACCCGGCACCCGATGCTCCCCACAGCCACGAGCATAATCATGGACACGAGCACGAGCACGAGCACGAGCACGAGCACGCCCATATCCACCGTGACCCGAAGGGTATCTACCTTTTCTCGCCGTCCAGCGCAGTGGCTGACCCCGCCGCACTTGATCTGGCCCGCGAACGGCTTAAAGCCCTGGGCTTTCGAACGGCGGTTGATCGCAGCGCTCTTGCAGTGCATGAGCGCTTTGCCGGTACCGATAGGCAACGCCTCGCGGCGCTGCAACGCGCGCTGCGCCAGACGCACCCCATTGTCATGGCCACGCGCGGCGGTTACGGGTTGGGCCGCCTGTTGCATCAGATAGACTGGCGCGCGGTAGCCGATAGCGGCAAGGTGTTTGTAGGGCATAGCGACTTCACCGCGTTCAACCTGGCGCTGCTGGCGCAGACGGGTGTCGAAAGTTACACCGGGCCGGCCGCCATTCCCGATCTGGGCCAGAAGTCGGTCGATGACCTCACGCTCGACCTCTTTGTTGAGACCATGCGCGATGAGCTCGAAGTACTGAGCTTCGAATCACCCGATTCCGACCCCGTAGATGCTCGGGGAATTCTGTGGGGCGGCAATTTGGCTATGGTGTGCTCTTTGGTCGGCACGCCTTATCTGCCGGCTATCGATGGCGGGGTGCTTTTCCTGGAAGATGTGGGTGAACACCCCTACCGTATCGAACGCATGCTGACCCAATTGCTGCATGCGGGTGTTTTGGCCCGCCAGAAAGCCATTGTGCTGGGCCGCTTTACGGAGTACCGGCTGGCTGCGCACGATAATGGCTTCGATCTGAAGGCGGTGATTGCGTGGCTGCGTGGTGCCTGCCGAGTACCGGTTGTCACCGGCCTGCCATATGGGCATGTCAAGGTGAAAGCCACCTTACCGGTCGGCCGTCAGGTGGGTATTGCGACGGAAGACGGCATGGCATACCTACTGCTACGCGAGCATCATTAACGGCACGGAGCTAGAATATAGGGTTTTACCCACCCCAACGCGAGCCACCTCTCCAGTGATCACCACTTCAAACCTCACCATCCAGTTCGGCGCCAAGCCGTTGTTCGAGAATGTCAGCGTCAAGTTCGGCGAGGGCAACCGTTACGGCCTCATTGGCGCGAACGGTTCGGGCAAGTCGACATTCATGAAGATCATCGGTGGCGACCTGGAACCGTCTTCAGGCAATGTGGCGCTCGACCCGGGTGTGCGGCTGGGCAAGCTGCGTCAGGACCAGTTCGCGTACGAAGACATTCGTGTGCTCGACGTCGTGCTCATGGGCCATGAGGAAATGTGGGCCGCCATGACCGAACGAGACGCGATTTACGCCGACCTCGAATCCACCGAAGACGACTACATGCGGGCCGCCGAGCTCGAGGCAAAATTCGCCGAGTACGACGGCTATACGGCTGAAGCTCGCGCCGGCGAACTGCTGCTGGGGCTCGAGTTTCCGGTCGATCAGCACAGTTTGCCGATGCGCGAGATCGCACCCGGCTGGAAGTTGCGCGTATTGCTGGCGCAGGCGCTGTTCTCGACCCCCGATGTGCTGCTGCTCGACGAGCCCACCAACAACCTCGACATCAATACGATACGCTGGCTCGAAGGTGTGCTGAACGGCTACCAGAGCACGATGATCATCATTAGCCATGACCGCCACTTCCTGAATCAGGTGTGTACGCATATGGCCGACCTCGATTATCGCGAGCTGCGGGTCTACCCCGGCAACTACGACGACTACATGCTGGCCGCCGCCCAGGCGCGCGAGCGGGTATCGAACGCAAACGCAAAAGCCAAGGAACGGGTCTCGGAGTTGCAGGATTTTGTTCGTCGCTTTGCGGCCAACAAGTCGAAGTCGCGTCAAGCCACGTCTCGCCTAAAGCAGATCGACCGTATCAAGGCGTCAACGGTCGAAGTGAAACCTTCTTCACGTGTGCATCCGTATATTCGGTTTGAACAGACCAAGGTGTTGCACCGCCTGGCGGTTACGGCCGATAAAGTCAACAAGGGCTATGACGGCCACACGGTGATCAACGACTTCTCAATGACGGTCGAAGCCGGCCAGAAAGTGGCCATCATCGGCGCCAACGGGGTAGGGAAGACCACGTTGCTTCGCCTGCTGGCCGGCGACCTGGCGCCCGATTCGGGCAGCATCAAATGGTCAGACAGCGCCGATCTTGGGTATATGGCCCAAGACGTTTCCGATCAGTTTAATTCCAACGAGAATCTGTTCGACTGGCTGGCCCACTATGCCCAGCCGGGCGATGATGACCAAGCCATGCGTTCGGTGCTGGGCCGGCTGCTGTTCTCCGGAGACGAGATCGGCAAGGCGGTATCGGTGCTGTCGGGCGGCGAGAAGAACCGCATGACATTCGGCCGATTGATGCTGGGCCGGCACAACGTCATGCTGCTTGACGAGCCCACCAACCACCTCGATATGGAGTCCATCGAGTCGCTGCAGTACGCGCTCGACCTCTACAAGGGAACATTGTTCTTCGTGTCGCACGACCGGGAGTTCGTGTCGGGCCTGGCCACACGCGTGATCGAAATCCTGCCCACTGGCGAGATCGTTGATTACCTGGGTGGATACGAAGACTATCTGGATTCCCGAGGCATCGACGCCTAGCGGGGGCTAAATCAGGCGATGCTCCATACCCTTAGTGCACCCGCCCGATATGAAGAGGTCATCCGCAAGAGCCGGTTCCTTGCCCTTGCGGCCCCTGTCGCGGATCCAGACGAGGCGCTGGCGTTTTTTGCCGAGCAGCACGTGGCCGATGCCACCCATAATTGCTGGGCGTACCGCATCGGTCAGGAGTATCGCTTTAACGATGATGGCGAGCCCGGAGGCACCGCCGGCCGCCCCATCCTGCAAGCCATAGACGGTCAGGCGTGCGACAGGGTGGCCGTTCTGGTGATTCGCTGGTTTGGCGGCATCAAGCTGGGCCCGGGCGGATTGGTGCGCGCTTACGGTGGCGCAGCGGCGCAATGTCTGCGGTTGGCCGAGCGTGTGGAAATCATAGAAGAAGCACTGCTTGACTGCGCATGCCCGTATGCTGATGTGGCTTTGTTGCAGTCGCGATTTTCAGCGATGTCGGCCCGTGTCGTGGAAGAGCACTTCGACGGTGAGGGCGCAAACTGGGTGCTGGCTGTGCCGGTGACGCGTGCCGCCGATGCGGCGGCACTGATTGTCGATCTTACTCGGGGTCAGGCTCGTTGTTCTGTGCGGCCGCCATCTCCGCATGAACCTTCTCCATATCCAGCGCCTTGAGCTGTGTTACGAGCTCGGCCAATTGGGGGCGAGCCAGCGCGCCTGACTGGCGGAACAGCAGCACTTTTTCACGAAATACCATGAGAGTGGGAATCGACCGGATGCCGAGCGCTTCGGCGATCTCGGGCTGGTCTTCCGTATTGATTTTGGCGAAGGTGACGTCGGGGTGCTCTGCTGCTTCGGCTTCGAATACGGGACCGAACGTCTTGCACGGACCGCACCAGGGCGCCCAGAAATCGACGATCAGAGGCTTGTCCTCATTGATGGCGTCCTGGAACGTGTCCTTGTTCAAATCGATGGTCGTCATGGGGCAAGTGTCCTTATAAAAATGGGCGGCCTTGCGCCGCCCTCTGTCCAGGTTCCAGTGTATACCCTTTCATCGACCCTTCTAACGCTGTGAGCCCGGTTCGCCCTTACAGTTCGTGACGTTCTACGGCTGAATGTTTCCGCCTCCACTTTAGAAATTCGTCTGCCGGCAAGGGGCGGCTTACGAAATAACCCTGTATCGCGTCACACCCATGCGCTCGCAGCCTTGCCTCTTGTTCGGCGGTCTCGACGCCTTCCGCAAGGGCCACCATGCCGAGGTTGTGGGCAAGCTTGATGATGGTATGTACGATGGTGTCGTCGTTGCGGTCAACGGTGAGGTTGGCCACAAACGACTGATCGATCTTGATGATGTCGAGCGGGAAACGCTTGAGCTGTGCCAGGCTGGAATAACCGGTACCAAAGTCGTCGAGCGACAAGAACACGCCCAGTGACTTGAGTTTATGCAGAATGTGGCTTGCCGCCTTTACGTCCTTCATCACCAGCGTCTCGGTGAGCTCCAGCTCGAGGAGCTCGGGTGGCAACGTGAACTCCTGCAGCAGGCAGTGAATGAGGGTGGGTAGGTGGTGGTCGTTGAACTGGCGTGCCGATAGGTTCACGGCAATGCGCACAGGCGGCAGGCCGCTGTCGCGCCAGGCTGCGGCCTGCCGGCACGCCGTGCGCAAGATCCATTCGCCGAGCGGCACAATCAAACCGGTCTCTTCGGCAAGCGGAATGAACTGGCCCGGTGGAATCAGGCCGCGTTCCGGATGGCGCCACCGCACCAACGCCTCCATGCTGCTGACTTGCCCATCATGCAAATTGACTTGCGGCTGGTAATGAAGTTCGAACTCCTCGTTGGCCAGGGCGGCTCGCAGGTCGACTTCCAGCTCCACGCGCTGCGCCGCCTGCCTCTGCAGCGCTTCGCTATAGAACTGGTAGTTGTTACGACCCTGCTGCTTTGCGTGATACATGGCCATATCGGCGCGCTGAATCAAAGTTTCGGGGTCGTCACCGTCTTGCGGGTGGATCGCGACACCGATACTGCATGCCGGGAAGAATCGTTGCGACTCCACCTTCAACGGCCGGGACACGGCCGTCATGATGCGGTGTAGCGTTGCGCGGGCGTTGCGCGGTGGTTCGTCGTCGAAAAGGATAAACACGAATTCGTCGCCGCCTCGACGCGCGACGATGTCGTCTGCGTGCAGCGCATCCTGCAAGCGTTGTGCGATTTGCTGCAGCACCTGATCGCCCAGGGTGTGCCCGAGCGTGTCGTTAATCAGTCTGAAGTTATCGAGGTCAAGAAACGCCACCCAAAACGGTTT
>CAZPYF010000070.1:0-10725 GCA_964590015.1 uncultured Burkholderiaceae bacterium | reverse complement strand
CGGCACATCGATCAACAACGGCCCGTCCGAGAGATCGAGCCAGGCGTTGGTAAAGAGTGTGTCGTTATTGGGTGTGACCACCTCCTTGTCGGCCGGCGAGCGCAACCGTCGGGTATGCGTGAATTGGTTTAACCAGCGAAAGCGCGAGTCAGGCGTCTCGCCGGCGTATCCGGCTTCCGGGTGGCGCCGCGCCGTATTGGCTGCACGCATGCGAGCCATTTCGAATAACGGAAGCGTCTGCAGTACCTGGTTCCGCAAGCGGTGAGCGTCAACGGCATCATCGGACTGCGTGATGATCACCGAGTCGAGCGCCAGTACGCTTTGCCCTTGGGGATATACGACCATCGGGTTGATCTCCACCGACTCGAGCGTCTGAGCATTGGCCGTTGCGAAGTTCGATAGCGTGAATAGTGCAGTGGCCAGCGCGTCGATATCCGCCGCCGGCGCGCCCCGGTAGCCGCTCAGCACCGCAGCCGACTTGAGCTCCGAGATCATGTCTCGTGCTTCATTCATGTCAATGGGCGCGAGCCGCAGCACCACGTCTTGCAGAACTTCAACGTGCACGCCCCCCATGCCGAGCATGAGTACCGTGCCCAACTGCGGATCGCGTCGCGCGCCGAGTATGACCTCGATGCCCGGCTCGCACATCGGCGCGAGCAAGATGCCGTCGACTTGGTGGTGCAGCCCGGCATCACGCAATCGCGCCATCATGTCGTTGAACGCCTGTGCGGCGCGCTGCGGATCGCGGATGTTCAGCATGACCCCGCCCACGTCACTTTTATGAGTCAGTTCGCGCGACAGGATCTTCATGGCTACCGGGGATCCTAGCTCCTGAACCGCTTGGGCCGCCTCCTGCGCACTTGCCGCGAGCCGGTGCGGGGGCAAAGGCAAGCCGGCTTGGCGCAAAAGCTCAGCGGCCTCGGCTTCGTTGTATGGCCGATGTTCGAGGACGGGCCGCATCTCGTTCGTTGCGGTATCTCTGGCCGTGGCGACGGTAGCAGCGCCTACAGGCTTCGTCGTGGTCGCTTCGCTCTCATCATCAAATGAATGCGGAAGCGCCCCCTTTTCCTTGAAATAATTCAGTGCCGCGAGCACACGGATGGCGCGTGCCGGGTCAGCGAAACTCGGGCACCCGAGCTGTTCGAGTGCCCGGCGCTGCTCCGGCGCCGTAAGCGTGCAGAAGATTAGTGCTCGGTCGGGGAAGTCGTGCTTAAGCTCGGCGGCCAGTTTACGAATACGCAGACAGGTATCGGGATTCATGCCGTAGGCCGACAGGAATATCACAAGATTCCCATAGCCTCCTTGATCAAGCATGATGCGCGCCGCACGATCCAGCAGTACCGGGTCGGCGGTGACCTGACCGGTAAGGTCGACCGGGTTATGGGTGGCCGCAAAAGGGATGCTTTGCCGAATAAGAACTTGGGCTTGCGCAGGCATGGGCGAAACTTCGAGACCTGCCTCGGCAGCATCATCGGCCATCATCACGCCCACGCCACCGGAAACTGTGAGCAAGCCCACGCTTAGGCGTTCCGGCAGCCCCGCCACGGCCACACAGTAGGCGATATCGAAGAACTGTTCGATGCTGTAGGCCCGCCACACTCCATATTGCTTGAAGAGCGCGTCGTAAACGGCGTCTTCGCCGGCCAGCGCTGCGGTATGGGTGGCAGCGGTCTGGGCTCCCAAGATTGTGCGCCCTACTTTCACTAGCACCACCGGCTTACGCGCCCGGCGCGCTTTCGCCAATGCTTCGCGCAGCGCTGCCCCATTCGCGCAGCCTTCCATGTGCACCATGATCAACTGTGTTTGGGGGTCGCCGGCCATCCATGAGATAGCGTCCGCCACAGTGATGTCGCCCTCGTTGCCCGTAGTGATCCAGCACGAGAGCCCAACGCCGCGTTCGCGCGCCATGGCAAAGGCGTAAGCGCCGAACGCCCCGCTCTGGCAGACCATGCCGATGGGCCCCGACCGTGCCGGCCCACCTGCCAGTACAGGCGAAAATGTGGCGGGCACCTTGCGCACCAGATTGATGAACCCGAGGCAATTGGGCCCCAGTACGCGGATACCGGCATGACGTGCCTTGCGCAGCAATGCCTCCTGTATTTGTTCGCCAGCCCAGCCTGATTCCGCGAAGCCTGCAGAGAACATCACGATATTCTTCACTCCAGCGATGATGGCGTCGTCGAGCGATGCCTCAACCTGGCGCGCCGGCACGGCGAAGATAGCCAGGTCTACGTCGGCGTGGATATCGCGCAAACTACGAAAGCATTGCAGACCCGCCAGTTCGGTGGCACGCGGGTTTACCGGATAGATCGTGCCGTCATACCCGAAGCGCTGCAGATAAGCCAACGGTGCCGCACCGATCTTCTTGGGGCTGGCTGAGGCGCCCACAATGGCGATCGAACGGGGAGAAAGAAACGAATCGAGTCGAGACACGGCGCACCTACCAGAAAGCAATACGGGCCGGGCAGGCACGACTATAAAGACCGTGTGGACTGGAAGCTGCCCGGGCTACCCAGGCACTATATCGACGACCAGTCTGATAATACAATCTGATATTTTTTATTAATTATTCGGGGTAGCTTATATATGTTTTGGGCTGGGCCGAGGTTAGATGGGTTCCACCGCGCTTTGCCAGGTCTGCCCCATTCCGAAGGTGAAATCCAGAAAGCTCTCGACGGCCGGCGAGAGGAGCTCCCTGCCTCTTGAGAAGACGGCCACCTGCCACGTTACGGTCGGCTGCCTTACCGGCATGAAGGCAAGGTCAAATCCTTCAACCAGCGGTCGCGCCATCGACGGGCACAACACGTAGCCCGACTTCACCTGCAGCATCGACAGCGCCGTGTTGACGCGGTGCACCGACATAGTCTGTCGCGGGTGGTAGCGCGACGGGATATTGCTTAGCACATTGGTCGCGAGGTTCGGCATGTAATTGATTAGTGGGCGCTCTTGCAGCGCTTTCCATGTCACCGTGGAGCGACCGGCGAGCGGGTCGTCGCGCCTTAGGGCCACCCACAAGGCATCGACAAAGAATGGTTGCACCTCGATCGCGTCGTCGACAGGAACGCCTGCGGGGCCGAATCCGATATCTGAGCTGCCGCTGTATAGGCCCGAGATTACTTCTTCGATCGGCACGTCTTCAAAGCGAACATCGACGCCGGGAAAGCGCGTGGAGTAGCTCGCAATCAGCTGCGGCAGCAGCGTACACGATAGCGTCTCGGGCGCCGCCACCCGCACCACCCCGCGATGCAGCTCACGCAGATTGACGACGCTCTCGAGCGCCTCATCGAGCGTGGCTAATACCCGTCTGACCTGAGGTTCGAACGCGGCGCCGACTTCGGACACCGAAACCCGCCGAGTGCTTCGGTTGAACAACCGTACACCCAACCGGGATTCGAGCTCTTTAACCAAGCCGCTGAGCGCCGCCTGCGACAGATGCATGCTGGCCGCCGCTTCCGAGAAGCTGCCTCGGTCAAGCACGGCAACAAAGGCTTGTAGCTGCCGGAGCGTGATGTCTACTTTCATGAGGCGTCGGTGCGGTTTATTTATAAGATGAGCCTAATTATTATACGAAAAATAAAGTTTGTTCGATATGACGCGGCGCCGTACTCTTTACTTATCCCTGCAGAGACCCCGACGAGGATCACGGGTTTCGGCCGGTACCTATAACAGGCACAGAGGAGACAGCCATGAAACACCACATGAAGCTCTTGCTGCTCAGTTGTTCAATTGGACTTTTCTTCATTCCCCACCATGCCCGGTCGGCAGACGACTGGCCCTCGCAAACCATCAAGATCGTTTCTCCGTATGGGGCCGGCGGCCCCAACGACCTGTCAGCCCGTTTGCTAGGCGAGGAGTTGGGCAAGCGCGTGGGGAAACCTGTCATGGTGGAAAACAAAGTCGGCGCAGGTACCGCTATTGGGAACCACTACGTGGCGAACGCGCCTTCCGATGGCTACACAGTGTTGTATGCGGCTGCGCCCTATTCCACACTCAAGGCTCTGAACGGAAAGCTGAGCTACGACCCCGATAACGACCTCTCACCGGTCGCCAAGGTGGCCAGCGCCCCGCTCTTCCTCATTGTGAATGCCGACAGCCCTTACAAGACAGTGGCCGATTTGGTGCAGCGTGGAAAAGAGGGCTCGAAAGGCCTCACCGTAGGAACTCCCGGGCACGGTTCCCTTCCCCACCTCGCCATGGAACTCTTTCTGCGTGATGCCGATGCAAAGGGGGTAGTCGTGCACTACAAAGGTGATGTCGCGGCCTATACCGATCTGTTGGCCGGCCGGCTCGATGCCACGCTTACGGCCATAACGGTGGCATTGCCGCATATCGAGGCGGGAAAGCTGCGAGTATTGGGGGTGGCCTCCGAGCAATCCAGCTCCATCTACCCTGACGCCGTGCCGTTGAAAGACCAGGGGCTGCCGAACGTCGTGGCCTCGGGCTGGTACGGTTTCATGGTTCCGTCAGGCATGCCGCAACCGGTGATAGACACGCTCGACAAACAGTTCAACGCGATTCTTCAAGAACCCGACATCAAGAAGCGCCTTCTTGCCCAAGGGTTGGAAATCACCGCCGGTGACCAGTCGGAATTCCGCCAGTTCATTCAGTCGGAAATGCAGAAGTGGACTAAAGTCATCACTGCTGCCGGTATCAAGGCCCAATAATATCGCGCAGATGTAAGACGGGCATGCGAGTTGCGGCGGCCTCGGCCTGCTATCACTCCAACAGGTTTGCCCGTCATGTCGCCATCCTTCCCCAGAAGTGCCTTTGCCGATCAACGTGCCGCTGAACTGGCGGTCGAACTCGTGATGCCGATGATTACGGCGGGTCTCGAATCCCGCCGTATCGGAGCCAGCGGCTTCTTATACATCGTCATTCTGGACCCCGGCGCACGCCCCCATGAATGTTCCTTCGAAGAGGCCATTCTGCATGAGCACGCCGTCGGTGATCGCGATGCCTGGGACGCCGATTACGCGCAGTACGCACGCGAAAAGGCTCGTACGTGTTGGCAGCATGACCGCAATGGTCATGAGCTTCGTACGACTTCCCCACATCTGCTGCGCACGAGCGAGACCGGTGTCTGGGGTGGCGTTCAGCTTGATGGCATCGTGGTGGGCGTCAGCGGCGCCGACCCCTGGTTTGATGAAGCCATTGGGTTGAGCATTGCCGCAACGCTGCGTGCCATTGCCAAGGAGCGCGCATTGCAACTGCCAGAGAGCTTGTGGCTCAACGATCGCTGACCCGTCGCGACGGCGTTGCGTGTCCATTCGTAGAGATGTCGAACCAACACGGCTATAGTGGCTTCAAGCATCGACCCATTCCACCAAGGAGAGTTTTATGACCCGGTACAAAGTCGGCTATTTCGTGGGCAGCCTTTCCAGCACGTCGATCAACCGATTGCTGGCGAAGGCGCTGGTTGGTGTCGCGCCGGAAGAGCTGGAGCTCGTCGAGATCCCTATCCGCGAGCTGCCTCTGTATAGCCAAGACTACGACGAGGATTTTCCGCCGGTGGCACGAGCTTTTAAAGAGGCCATTGCCGAGGTCGACGCCATACTGTTCGTCACACCGGAGTACAACCGCAGTATTCCGGGCGGCCTGAAGAACGCCATCGATTGGGCCACCCGGCCGTGGGGGCGTAACTCCTTTACCCGCAAACCATCGGCGGTGATCGGCACGTCGCCCGGTGCCATTGGCACTGCGCTCGCGCAGGCACAGCTGCGCAATGTGCTGTGCTTTTGCAATTCGCCCTTGTTGAACACGGTCGAAGCCTACATCCAGTTCAAGCCGGGTTTGATCAATGAAGCCGGCGAGGTTACCGACGAAAAGACGCGCCGATTCCTGCGCAACTATATGAAGGAATTCCACACGTTCATTGTCCGGGTGTTGACTGTTCTGCCGCGAGAGCCCTGATACCCGCATTACCCGCGCCACCACTCGGATGGGGGCGGCGATTCAGCTCGCCCCCGCTCCGCCCGCTCCATATGGTGGCTCGCACTGAATGCGTGCCGCCCTTCCCCGCCCCGCACCGCCACACCACACCGCATGGCGGTTCACATGCAATGCGCCCCGCCCTGCCACGCGTTGTGGTTCACTTCGTCGTGGAGCTTGCGAACTTCTGGCGACCACGTGCTCTTGATGTAAGCCAATATGGCGATGATGTCTTCGTCGGGAAGTACGCCCGCGTAGGCCGGCATGTCGCTTTCATACCCTTCCGGCGCCGTACGCCCTGGCACTAGGCCGTTGCGTGTGATGTCGAAGAGCACGATATCGGGATGGTGCCAAGTGTGGCCGGTCTCGTCATGCGGAGGTGCCGGCAAACGGCCATTGGCACCGCGGATGCGCCAGTCGGGCTGCCCTTCCAAATTCGCGCCATGGCAGGCGGCACAGTAATTCATATAGTGTGTGCGCCCCGTCGCGATCATGCGAGGGTCGTCGGTATCGATATAAAAACCTGCGGGCGCCTCGGCGGTCTTGCGCAGATCATTACCGATCCAGAGGGCGCCGATGGCGAGCATGACGGCAATGCCGATGGCTATTGGTCGAACGTTCATGGTTTAAAAGAACTGAAAAATTACGCCGGTACGTTTATTGCGGGTGGAGCGTCAGGACACGACCGATTGTTGCACTTTTTTGGGTTCCCGCTGAGTGCGGCAAGGCGGTGGTATCATCAATACAACTTGTCTCGAGAGGAGAAATCGCGTGAAAGGCTTCGTAGATAACATCGAAAATCTCACCGTTGAAAACGATAATTTCCGGAAGGTGATTTATACCGGCAAACATATGCAGTTGGTTCTCATGACCCTGCAGGCAGGCGAGGAAATCGGCGCGGAAGTACACGAGGGCCACGACCAGTTCTTCCGTATCGAAGAAGGTAAGGGCCGCGTCACCATCGACGATAACGAGTACGACATCGAAGACGACGACGCCATCATCGTTCCCGCAGGCGCACGTCACAATGTCGTGAACACGGGTAGTGAGCCCCTACGCCTTTACACGCTGTACGGCCCGCCCGAGCACCGCGAAGGCGTGTTGCACCCCACTAAGGCCGATGAACAGGAAGAGCATTTCGACGGCACCACCACCGAATAATCTTGCTGTACCTCGATGCCCCGACCGGCGCTCAAGACCCGTCGGGGTTTTTCTTGCCTGCGACGAGCTTAAATCTGTTCAAAGCGGTCATAGCGCCGGTCGTCGTGAACCTCGCTCGATTCGACTTGATCGACCCGGGCGGCCGGCGGCCCGACATGCAGCCACGACAGCATCTGGTCGATACGGTCATGCGGTGCCTGTAGCAGCGCCTCCACCGAACCGTCTTCAAGGTTACGCACCCAGCCCGCAACGCCGAGGCTGTGGGCCCGGCGCACGGCGGCCATGCGAAAGCCCACACCCTGCACTTTTCCAGTGACACGTATCGCGAGTGTTTCAACGGCCGCTTTTGGGGGAAGTTTCTTCATCGTGTGTCTTGGCGCGCCTCGGGCGCTTATTCAAATTTGGGCTCTATCGACGGCGGGCGCCTGACCGCGCCGATGCAGATTCAAGGCCGTGTCGATAATGCCGACATGGCTAAAGGCTTGCGGGAAGTTACCGAGCATGCGCTGCTGCTGCGGGTCGTACTGTTCCGATAACAAACCCACGTCGTTGCATAGGGCCGTTAGCCGTTCGAACAGCGTTTGGGCTTCAGCGTAGCGCCCCTGCAGAACATACACATCGGCCAGCCAGAACGAGCATGCGAGGAACACACCCTCGCCCGGTGGAAGACCGTCGACGCCCGTCTCGGTTTCGTAGCGCAATAGTAACCCGTCGCGCATAAGGCGCTGCTCAATGGCGGCCACGGTGCCCACGACACGCGGATCATTCGGCGGAAGAAATCCTGTCAGCACGATATGCAACAGGCTCGCGTCGAGCGCGGTGCTGCCGTAGTGCTGTACGAAGGTATTGCGTTCGCGATCGTAGCCTTTCTCGCACACTTCGGCCCTGATCTCATTTGCGATGCGGCGGCAGTTTTGCGCGAACCGACCGCCGTTGCTCATGGTGGAGGCGACGGAGGCGATCCGATCGAAAGCGACCCATGCCATGACCTTGGAGTGCACAAAATGCTGGGGTTCGGCGCGGATTTCCCAGATGCCCTCATCGGGCTTCTTCCATGCTTGCTCGAGGAAAGGAACGATCACCTGCGCGATGGCCTCAATACGCGGATGCGGCGAGAGATGGCCGCGAATGGCCTGCACCATGGCGTCGGCCACCTCGCCATAGATGTCGAGCTGCGTTTGTGTGGCGGCGGCATTACCTACCCGCACCGGCCGCGAGTTTTCATACCCCGCGAGCCAGGGCACTTCGAACTCGGGCAGATGCCGCTCCCCGGCAAGCCCATACATGATCTGCATCTGGGCAGGGGTTCCGGCAACGGAGCGGCTGAGCCAATTGCGCCATGACGCCGCCTCGTCGAAGTAACCCAGGTTCATGAAGGCCAATAACGTCATGGTGGCGTCGCGCAACCAGCAGAAGCGGTAGTCCCAGTTGCGTTCTCCACCTAGCTGCTCCGGCAACGAGGTTGTCACGGCAGCCACAATGCCGCCGGTGGGCTGGTAGGTGAGTGCCTTCAAGGTAATCAGCGAGCGCTTCACCAGCGCTGACCACGGGCCGACATCGGGGCAACGGTCGGAAAACTCGCGCCAAAAATGGTTGGTGCTGGCGAGGGCGGAGCCGAAATCGTATTCGTCGCCGACATGTTCGTGCGAGGGCTGATGTGAAAGACTGAAGACCTTGCGTTGACCGGCGTGTACGGTGAACTCGGCATGGCTATGCTGGTCGTGCGAGACGAGTGGTGTGGTACTGCGCAGTACCAGCATGTCGGGCCCTGCGACGGCCGTGTAACATCCTTCGCCATGCTGCTCCAGCCACGGCACGATACGGCCGTACCCGAATCGTATGATGAGCTCCATCTCGAAATCCACACTGCCCTCAATACCAACGACCATGCGCGCCACGCTGGAATGTGCGGTGGTCGTCGGCATGAAGTCGATCAGCTTGGCCACCCCCGTGTCGGTGCGGAAGATAGTTTCGAGGATGAGCGTGCCTTCTTCGTAGCCGCGCGAGACTTCGTGTATGGTGCCCGAAGGCCTCAAGCTCCACCGACCGTTTTCCGGCGTACCTAACAAGGCGGCGAAACACGGTGACGAGTCGAACCGCGGAAAACACAACCAATCTATAGAACCTTCGCGGGAAACAAGCGCAGCGGTACGGCAATTTCCGAGTAGCGCATAGTCTTCAATTCTTGTGGCCATAAGGTGAACTTCTCTTTTTGATTAAAATCATCCTGCCATTCCAATAATTGAATACTATGAATGGACAGTTATTATTTCACTAGGGGCAACAATGCAAACAGTTCTACTTCCCGTTGACGGTTCCGAGAATGCGGTTCGCGCGGTCAAGCGCGCCATCGATATGCACAAAGAGCGCGAGATCAAGCTGCTGCTGGTCACCGCCTATCCGCCCATCGTTTCCGGCAACGTCAAGCGTTTCTTCTCGCCCCAAGACATCCAGGCCTTCTATCAAGAAGAAGGCAACACGGCGCTTGCACCGGCCAAGGCGTTGCTTGATGCAGAAGGCGTTCAGTATGAAGAGGAAGTCTTGATTGGGCCGGTGGCTCAATCCATTGCCGAATGCGCCAAGAAAAAGAAGGTCGACATGATCATCATGGGCACGCGCGGGCTCGGCACGGTCGGCGGCATGGTGCTCGGGTCGGTTACCACAAAGGTGTTGAGCCTTGTTGATACACCGGTACTGCTCGTCAAATAGTTGCTGATCCGTCATCCGTCGTATCAGAGCAAGGCTTATGCCATTTCCCGTGGGTACCCAGCAGCTCATCTGCCTGCGGGGGGCCCCAACTACCTTTCCTGTAGGGAATGGCCTTGTGATGATCCGTGAGCACTCGGTCGAGTACCATCCAGGCCGCCTCAACAGCGGCCTGGCTCGCAAATAACGAACGGTCACCCGACAAGGCGTCGCCCAAGAGTCGTTCATAGGGCGAGTCGGCATCAGCGGCGGCATTCAGCAATAGCAACTCGCGTTGGTCTCCGATATATTGCTTGCCGGGGCGCTTTACCCTTGCGGCCATGGCGACCTCGGCGCGGGGCGACAGCCTGAACCGGATGTAATTGGCCCGGCTGTCAGACGGTGCCGAATCCTCGAAAAGTTTCTGTGGCGGCGCTTTGAGCTGTACCAGCACCTCGGCGGCGCTGGTGGCCATGCATTTGCCGGAACGCAGGAACCACGGCACCCCTTCCCAACGCCATGAATCGATAAACAAGCGCAAGGCGCAGAACGTCTCGACGTCTGACTGCGGATCGACCTGCGCTTCCTGCCGATACCCCCTGTACTGCCCGCGCACCAAATCATCGGGTTCCAGCTGTCGCATCGCCCGAAACACCTTGGTCTTCTCGGTCTGAACGGCCTCGTACGCGCGGTAGGCCGGGGGCTCCATTGCAAGCAGCCCCACGACTTGCAACAGATGGTTCTGAACCACGTCGCGCAGGCAGCCCGCGCTTTCATAGAACGCGCCGCGCCCTTCTATGCCGAAGGATTCCGATAGCGTGATCTGCACACTGTCGATATAGTTTCGATTCCAGATCGGCTCAAGAAACGCATTGGCAAACCGGAAATACAGAATGTTCATGATCGCTTCCTTGCCCAGGAAGTGATCAATGCGATAAATGCCCTCTTCGG
>CAZPYF010000069.1:0-10753 GCA_964590015.1 uncultured Burkholderiaceae bacterium | reverse complement strand
TTGCGCACGGCCATTCGGCCGATATGCCCGTCAGGAAGCAGGCGCCCCGTGCCTACCGCCGTGCCGTCGAGCCCGTAGGCCACAACATGAATGCATGCCGGGTCTCGCTGATCCATTTCTTCTTCGACCGACACCCCTTGTTCCTGGATGAACACTTCCTCGCGAACTGAGGCGGCATCGCGTTCAAGGTCGGCCCACGTGCCCAGCACGATCTTGTAATTTTGTGGTTCCATGCCCTGCTCCTTTCTTGGCGGAAATCATACCGTGAGTGCCGTCGGTTGTATGGCCGTTGACTAAAAACGGGGCAAACAGCGTAGGGGCAAACCCCGATTTTTAAGGGGCTGACAAGGGCTACACTGGACTCGCCATCAAGAGATGGTGAACCGCTCAAACGGTTCCATTCGCACTACTCTGTAGTGTCCACTGCCGCAACGGCAGTAAGGCCCCGTCCTTAAGTGGCGGGGCCTTCCTCGTTCTGGGGCGCGTCATATCAGCCTAGCTCGCGCACAATACGCCCAGGATTTCCGGCCACCAATACGTTGGGCGGCACATCACGCGATACCACGGCGCCGGCGCCTACCACGCTGTTTCGGCCCACCGTCACACCCGGAAGAATGATGGCGCCGCCCCCAATCCAGACATTGTCCTCGATAACGATCGGCTTGCCGCCTTCCCAACCCGCTTTCCGGGGCTCGGCCTCTAAGGGGTGTGTGGGCGTCAGCAACTGAACATTCGGCCCGATGCGAACATCTTCCCCGATCGTGATGGGCGCCACGTCCAGGGCCACCAGGCCGTAGTTCACGAAGCTGCGCGCCCCAATGCGGATATAGCGCCCGTAATCGATATATAAAGGCGGTCGGATCACCACGCCTTCGCCCACAACAGCCAAGAGTTTGTGTAGTACGCGCTGCGCCTCTTCGGGGCTGGCGGCGAAGAGCGAGGCATAACGCTCCGCCAGTAGATGCGCCTGCTGGAGCTCGTGCAGCAGTTCGTCGTCGACGCGGTACTGATCGCCAGCCAGCATCCGCTGCTTCTGACTGCGGCCGTCGGTAACCCCTTGCGGCTGCTCCGCTTTGCCATGCACGTCTGTGCCGCTATTGGCCTTGCGTTCGTCCATTCCACACTCCATTGCGTGCCTTTGTCGAACCTTAACGTAAAGCAGCGAGTTCGGGCTCATCGGCAAAAGGTTACTATTGCGTCTTCATTTCTGCTCACGCCGCCCCGTCTCTCCTCATGTCTGCCGTACCTCAAAAGTCTTCTATGCGCACCCTTTACATTGGTGCCTTTGTCGTGCTGCTCGCACTGGGCGTGCGCGCCACCTTCGGGCTGTTCATGACGGCCATGGGTGTCGACATGGGCTGGGGGCGCGACGTGTTTTCACTAGCGTTTGCGATACAGAATCTCGTTTGGGGCGCCGGCACCATCGTTATGGGCATGCTCGCCGACCGGTACGGTTCTGGTCGCACCATTGCATTGGGCGCCCTGCTCTATGCACTCGGCATGATTGGTATGCGCTTCGCGACCGACGAGCTTTCCCTGTACCTGACGGCCGGCGTGCTCGTGGGCTTGGGCCAGGCCGGCACGACATTCCCAGTGATTCTTCCGGTGGTAGCACGCTCTGTACCGCCGGCCTATCGCAGCACGGCAATGGGTATAGCGGCCGCCGGCGGTTCGATGGGTCAGTTCGCCGTGGTGCCGGCGGGCCAGATGCTGATTTCGGGGCTCGACTGGACAGGCGCCTTATGGGTGTTGTCGCTTTTTGTGGCTGTGGGTATCCCGCTGTCGGTCTTCCTGACGGGTCGGCCCGACGAATCCCGAACACACCACTCACTCGGAGCCGCCGTGCGCCAGGCACTGGCTCACAAGTCTTTTCACTTTCTGTTCTGGAGCTACGCGGTCTGCGGCTTCCATACAGCCTTCATTACGCTGCATCTGCCGGCCTTCCTTCTGGACGGCGGCTTGACCGCAACGCATGGCGCCATTGCCATCGCTCTTATTGGCCTGTTTAACGTGCCAGGCTGTTATTACGCAGGCAAGCTGGGCGAGCGTCTTAGCAAGAAAATGCTGCTGGCGTGGGTGTACTTCCTACGCGCGTTTGGCATCATTTTCTTGATGGTGATGCCGCCTTCTCCGGCCGTGGCCTTTGTGTTTGCGGCGTGGATGGGCCTGTTCTGGCTGGGCACCGTGCCGCTAACACAAGGCCTTATCGGCCAAATCTACGGCTTACGGTATGCGGCGACCCTTTCCGGCATTGCGTTTCTGGGCCACCAGATCGGCAGCTTCATCGGCGTATGGTCTGGGGGTTATGCCTACCAGGTGACGGGAAGTTATACACTGGTATGGTTGGCTGGCATTGTGCTGGCGGTCGTTGCAGCGGTACTGTGCTTGCCTGTTAAAGAGCAAACCTTGGCGCAACCCGCCTCGGCATGAGCGCCACGCCCCTTGAATAGAGGTGCAGATGTCTGAAGTTTCCGAACAGCCCACCGAATCGCCCCGCCGCCACGGCCGTCTGGCACGCGCCGGCGGGTTGTTCGCGGTTGCCGCCATCATGGCAGCAGCGTTCGTAGGCTACCTTTCGCCCGACATGCAGCTTCAGTGGGAAAGCCTCATGGCATTGTGCGGCTTCTGAGCCGGTGCAACGCACGAAACTACGCGGCTACGTATCTACGAAACTTGGGCGTACACACACCTACGCGTGAGCGGCGCCGCCCTGAGCTCGCGCGCTGCTTCGATCAAAGCGCACGTAGCGGTTCCGCCCCGAATTCTTGGCAATATACATCGCACGGTCGGCACGCAAAATCAGTGCAGCTAAGTCTGTTGCGTCGTCGGGATACACGCCGATGCCGATGCTCACCGTGACTGCGAGGTTTTTACCCGATACGCTCACGGGCTGCTGGCAGCTTTCGATAAGGCGGGTAGCCAGCGCTTCGGCGTCTTCGGGGGCGCCGAGCCGGCTCATCAACACAATGAACTCGTCGCCGCCCTGCCGATACAGGCCATCGGAATCGCGCAGCCGCGCTGACAAGCGATGCGTTACGGCCACCAAAAGTTCGTCGCCCACCGCATGCCCATAGAGGTCGTTCACCTGCTTGAACCCGTCGAGGTCGAGGTATAGCACCGCCAGATATCGGCCGTCGGACTGCGCCAATTTAAGTGCGTCGCGGCCCACCATATCGAACCGGCGACGGTTCGGCAGACCCGTCAGTGCGTCGTGTTGGGCCAGATGGGTCATCTTGTTGGCCATGGCCCGCACCTGGCCGACTTCATGGAAAACGATGACCGCGCCTCTGAGCCAGCCCTGTTCGTCGAGCAATGGCGCCGTGGAATTCTCAATGTGCATGCGTTCGCCGTCTTTGCTGACCAACACGCTTTCGACTTTGTTCTTGAACGCCTTACGTTGACGTAACGCCTCGCGCACCGGGCTCAAGACAGCAGAACGCCCGTCGGGCGATTCAACACGCATCACGTGTTCGATAAGCTGCCCGCTGGCTTCTTGGGTCGACCACCCGGTCATGGCTGCAGCGGTAGGGTTCAGATACAGAACACGCCCATCGCGACTGGTGGTTATAACGCCATCGTTGATCGATTCCAGAATAACCTCGAAGCGCTCCTTTTCCTCAACGAGTGCGGCTTCCGCCATCTTGCGTTGGGAAATATCGGTCACCATCACGAAGAACCCTTTCACCCGGCCCTGGTCTTGGTCTGGAATGAACGTCGTATACGCATGCCTCGGCACCCCGCGCGTATCGGGAAGGATGTTCTCAAACGCTTGCATTTCGCCGCGCAGGGCCGCGTCAACGTAGGGGCGGATCGATTCCCGAAGATCGGTGTCGAGCAGCTCGTCGAGATGGCGCCCCACCATCTGTTCGGGTGCCATCCCCAACCAACTCACATGCGCAACATTCGACATGCGATTGACGAGCTGGTCGTCCCAGTAGGCGATTAGAACCGGCAGGCTGTCGACAATGGTGCGCAACTCGTGCTCGGCCGATCGAAGGCGTCGGGCCGTTGAGCGGTGCGCCCGCAAGCCCTTTTCGGCGTAAACGGCCAAGCTCACACACGCAAACATCAGCAGCAGGGTTGCGCCGCCCAGCCACATGGCATTACGTTGCCAGGCGCCCAAAATGCTGTGGCTCGCCTGCGCGACATTAATAATGACCGGGAACGGCGTCAGCGTACGGAACACATAGAGCCGGTCAACCCCGTCTGCGCTCATTGCACTTCGGAAACCGCCGTTTTGCTCGTGCAGGAAGCGCTGGAAATCCGGCGTTCCCGCCATGGAAGAGCCCAAATGCTCACTGGTATAGGGGAAGCGCGACACCACGCTACCGTCTTTCAGATAAACGTTGATGCCACTGTCGGGGCCCAGCTCGAAAGAGGAAAATAGCTGATGAACGACGGACAGCTTCATGGTCTGCACCACGACGCCACCGAAGCTGCCATCGGGCCGATTCCAGCGGCGGCTCATGGCCATGCTGGGCTGGTTGTCGTACGACGAAAGGAAAGGCTCGCCCATGTAGAGCCCCACATCGGAGGCTCGCTGGTGTACGCGGAAATAAGGGCGCTGGTTGAACACCCATTCGCCCGGTGGCGGCGGGCGCGACGAAAACACAACGCGGCCGTTCGGGTCGAGTACCAACTGTATGCCGTAGCCGTCTGACGATACCGCCGCGAACAACAGCTCGGTATCTACCCCCGACAGCACGCCGGCTGGGCGATCTCCGCCCAGCGGATCGGTCGCCGCCATATGGGCGGCGCGTTCGAGCACATCGACGGAATGGAGAATGGCATGATCCGCCCCCTCGAGCGTGCGCTCAAGAACGTGGCTGACCGTGAACAGCAGATTGGTATTGGTTGCCTGCGCGCGCTGCCAGATTGCCGAACGAGATTCGAGCAACTGGGACACCACGAGCGCGCCGATGCCCAACGCGATTGCCCAAGACAGCAGAAGCAAGCGCGACTGCAACCATCTGGACGCTTTCATTTCGCTCGACTGAAGGTGAAAGGCCGTATTCTAGTACAGAGCGCAGTTATGCCATATGGCGTTACAACGAAAAACGCCCCAACAGGTGTAAACCCGTGGGGCGTTGCGTTCGAAGCGTCAGCTTTCAGGGGCCGGGTGGCTTACACCACCAAGCCCGTGAAGTGGCTTAAACGACTTGAATCGACTTGGCTTGAGGACCCTTTTGGCCCATGCCGGAGACGAACGATACGCGCTGATTTTCTTCCAGCGAACGGTGACCGTCGCCAACGATTTCCGTGTAGTGGGCGAAAAGGTCTTTACCGCCAGCTTCGGGGGTGATGAAGCCGAAGCCCTTTTCATTGTTAAACCACTTCACGATGCCGAATTCTTTGTCAGTGCTCATTTAAATACTCCTGTTGATGTTGAGCGGAAATGCTCGGGCAGGACACCAGGCGTATAACGGGCACTAATCGGCACATACTTCTGTGCTAACTGATCCAAATTACTAACCTAAATATTCACTTGCCGAAGACAAGCTTAACCGGGTGGGGGTAGGGGGTCAATTAATATTCTGTGAATTGTGTATGTTGTGGTATCAATGCGCCTCCCTGCCCTCGCAGCCCCGTGAAATCTAGTGAAAACGCACCAGTTCGGGGTGGTCAGCCGCTTGGAAGATGCGCTCTACCCGCGATTGCCAGGCGTCGGCAAAGGTGGCCCGCTGCTCGGGCGTGGCGCTGCTATCTAATGCTGCGAACAATTGAGGCATCATGTTAGCTGGCGGCGGCACTACCGACGCGTCGAAACTTACACTGACACCCTGACCCGTATCGCGGCGCTGAAAATGAATCTGCCCATCGATGGGCTGGCTGAAGTGCAAAAGCTCGCGTCGGTCGAACTGACCCCGTAGACCTTTAAACCCCGTATCGGCCGTGGCACCCGTAAGGAACCCGGCTACGCTGGCAATAACGCCCGTGACCCCTTCTACTGCGCTGTCGCGAAATGACACGGCGATATCACCGCGCAACGGCATTTCGTTGGGATACAGCCGCTTGAGTGCCCGCGTGGTCATGAGCCATGCCCCTGCCACGGTGGGGCAGGAATGACCGGTGAGCTTAACGACATCGGCATACGTATATTCGATGACACCGTTTTGCGCTGCGCCTAGAAGGTCAGCCAGCGGATCGCGTAACGTGATAGCGGGAATCTGATCAAAGAAATCGGGGTAAGCCATGATGCATGCTTCCTATCTATATATAGAGAACCTCGCATCACTGTAGCGCCCGCGCCCGAAACCTGACCTAGAGCCCGGATTGGCCATGGGGTCTCGCTCCGGTGCCAAGATCAGATCGTTCTGAAGCCCAAAAAAGTATTGCCCCGAACCTTTCGGCGTCGGGGCAATGCTGTGTTCTGGTGGCGCATCCCTGATTCGAACAGGGGACCTGCGGATTATGATTCCGTCGCTCTAACCGGCTGAGCTAATGCGCCGAAGAACGCAACTATAGCAAAGTATTTTTTGCGGTGCAAGCAGGCCACAGGCGCGCTTCTTGCAGGCTTTCTAGACCACGTAAAACGCAGGAGTAACGCATGAATAAGCCCGGACAAAACCCCAACCACGACACCAAGCCGCAAGCTGACGATCAAGAGCGCGAAGAGCAGCGTAGCCACGGCGATCAACAGAACCGCAGCAAGAAAGACGGCCATGCCACGCAAATAGGTACAGGGCAGGATCAAAATAGCGCCCGCCAGCGCGGCGGCGGTGCACGTCGTCAGCCCTGAACTTAGAAGCAGCCACGTAGGCTTACTGCCAGCCGGCTAATGCCAACCTCGTAGCAGCACCCAAGTGGCGTCACCCCGCTTAATGCCACCCACTTAACGGCACCCTCAAGCTACGCCTTGATGGGTGCCGGTCTTGCGAACAGCCTAGTTCCGCGCAAGGCCAAGGCTCGGGAATTACCCTGCCCGTTCGGTTCGCAAGGGCGCGCCCCTTCAACGGCGGATGTGCTCGTATTCGTGTTGAAACCCGCATGAATAGGGCGTTTCACATACCAAACTCATATTTCACGAATGATGACGTCGTGTCGGCGAGGTTTGTTTTTCCTCATTGACGCCCTATGGGGCATCGCCTATAAACGTAGCGCTGGTTTACAAATGTAGCACTGCTGTTCCAGAACGTATATCAACAAGGAGACACCCGATGAAGAGCAGCTCCACCGTCAGCACTACAGACGCATCCGTACAATCCTCACGCCGCCGCTTTCTGGGCGGAGCTGCAGCGGGTACGGCCGCCGCCGCAACGCTGGGCTTTCCGGCCATCGTCAAGGCGCAATCCCCCACTACCTTCCGCTTCCAAAGCACCTGGCCCACTGTCGATATCTTCCACGAGTTCGCACTCGACCTCGCTCAGAAGATCAATGACATGACCGGCGGCGAAATGCGCCTGGAAGTCCTTCCAGCAGGCGCGGTTGTTCCCGCATTCTCGCTGCTCGACGCCGTTGCCAAGGGCACGCTCGACGGCGGCCATGGCGTGCTTGGCTACAACTACGGCAAGCAGAACGCACTGGCCCTGTTCTCGTCCGGCCCTGCTTTCGGTATGGATGCCAACATGGTTCTTGCCTGGCAGAAATACGGCGGCGGCCAAGAGCTGCTCGACAGGCTTTACAAGTCTATCGGCATCGACGTCGTGTCGATCCTGTACGGCCCCATGCCCACACAACCCTTCGGTTGGTTCAAGAAGCCTGTTACCCGTACGGAAGACCTCAAGGGCCTGAAGTTCCGCACAAACGGCTTGGCCATTGACTTGTTCACCGCCATGGGCGCAGCAGTTAACGCCCTGCCGGGTGGTGAAATCGTTCCGGCACTCGACCGCGGCCTGCTCGACGGCGCTGAGTTCAACAACGCAACCTCCGACCGCCTGCTGGGCTTCCCCGACGTATCGAAGGTGTGCATGCTGCAAAGCTTCCACCAGTCATCGGAAACGTTCGAGGTCATCTTCAACCGCGGCAAGTTCGACGCGCTGCCCGACAAGATCAAGGCCATCATCCGGAACGCTTGCGAAGCCGCATCGGCCGACATGTCGTGGAAGGCTATTCACCGCTATTCCGAAGACTACATCAAGCTGCAACAGGAAGACGGCGTCAAGTTCTACAAGACTCCCGACACCATCCTCCAGCAACAGCTGCAAGTGTGGGATCAGATCGTAGAAGACAAGGCCAAAACCAACGAACTGTTCAGTGAAATCGAGAAGTCGCAACGTGCATTCGCTCAGCGCGCCTTGGCTTGGGACATGGACACCAACAACAACCGTCGCATGGCCTACAACCACTACTTCGCCCGCCGTCAGCAAAAGAGCTGATCCAAGCATGTAGTAGCTCTCCAAACACCATCACGATCAGTTGATGGTGTTTTTTTGCCCAACCATCGCAGGCCGGGCCTTACCCCTGGCCGGGCCTGCGGGCATCCACGGAATTGCCGCCACGGCGGCAAGTAGATTTCCCATGCAGAAATTGTTGCTCACCATAGACACCGTGAACACCCGCCTTGGGCAGCTGTTTGGCTGGCTCATCCTGGCGCTCACGTTGTTCGTCACCTATGAGGTGATCTCGCGCTATCTCTTCTCGGCGCCCCACGCGTGGGCTTACGATGCCATGAACATGATGTACGGCACCATGTTCATGATGGCCGGCGCTTATACGTTGTCTAAGAACGGTCACGTTCGCGGCGACGTGCTCTACGGCTTCTTCCCGCCACGCCTACAAGCCGGGCTCGACCTCACGTTGTATATGTTGTTCTTCTTTCCAGGCGTGATCGCGCTCTGTTGGGCAGGGTATTACTACGCCGAAGAATCCTTTCTCATTCGTGAAACGTCCAGTCTAACGACCGACGGCCCTCCCCTTTATCCTTTCAAAGCCGCCATCCCTATCGCCGGAATCACACTGCTGTTTCAAGGCTTCGTGGAATGCGTGTACTGCGTCGTGTGTCTGAAACGCGGTGCATGGCCCAGCCGTGAAAAGGACGTCGAGGAAGTTGACGTCGATAAGTTGAAGGACATGGTGCATGCGGAAGATATCCGGTCCGATCCACCTCCGGCCTCGACCACACAGCGATAGAAAAGGATTCCGACAATGAGAAAAGAAGTATGGTTCGGTCTATCTATCCTGATAGCCATCGTTATTGCCATCATCGTCTTGATGCCCTCACCCGAGAACATGACCAACGGGCATCTGGGGCTGTTGATGCTCGCGCTCATCGTGGTCACGATCATGCTGGGCTTTCCCACTGCCTTTACCCTGATGGGTATGGGGGTGATGTTCACCTACTTGGCCTATAGCCACCTTCCCGCGCAAACGGCGATCGAGCATACGCTCGACCTCATGGTGTTCCGGGCCTATTCAGTCATGACCAACGACGTGCTCATTGCCGTTCCGTTGTTCATCTTCATGGGCTATCTCGTAGAACGCGCCAACCTGATCGAGCGGCTGTTCAAGAGTATGCACTTGGCCATGGCCCGCATTCCGGGCTCACTGGGCGTAGCAACCATCGCCACTTGCGCCGTGTTCGCCACGGCCACGGGTATTGTCGGCGCGGTCGTCACACTCATGGGCTTGCTGGCAATGCCCGCCATGATGAAAGCCGGCTACAGCGTACGCCTCACTGCGGGAGCCATTACCGCAGGCGGCTGCCTGGGCATCATGATTCCGCCTTCCGTGCTCCTCATCGTGTATGGTGCCGTGGCGGGTGTGTCGGTCGTCAAGCTTTACGCCGGCGCGTTCTTCCCGGGCCTGATGTTGGCCGGCTTGTACGTGCTCTACGTCATCATCGTGGCCAAGGTGTCGCCCAAGTCAGCGCCGCCGCTGTCCGAAGAAGACCGGCGTGTCACGCTGCCGGAGTTCGCTGAGCTCGTTAAGCACAACTTCAGCAACAAGGCAGTTCCCGGCCTGATCCGCGCAATGAAGGGCAAAAAGAATGTCGATATCCCGTTCGGCACCTTGCTCTACCACCTCTTCATTGCACTATTGCCCGCCCTCGTGTTCGTGATCGCAATGGGCACCACGTACAAGGCGGTCACCACGCCCGTCGCCACGATCGATTACGGCTTGCAGGAAATGGGCGGCTTCGGTGGTTTCGACGAAGACAGCAATTTGTACGGCGGTGGCCTGGCTGAGCCGGAAGGCGCAGCCGCCCTGGGTGGCTTAGCTGAGCCCGAGGGTGCTGCCGAACCTATGGGTCTCGGCGCTGACAGCACTGAAGCGGCTCCAGCCGCCATCGTCGAGGCGGAAGAAGAGGCTGTCGCTGAGTCAACGCCCGCGCCCACGTGGTTCTGGATCCTGCTTGCCATCGGCACCGTCATCCTGTTGATCTTCTATGCCATGTACACCTTGGCTCGGCTTGAGATCTTCAAGATGTTGATGTCGTCGTTCTTCCCGCTTGCGATTCTTATCGGCGCCGTGCTGGGCAGTATCGTATTCGGTTTCGCCACACCGTCCGAAGCTGCAGCCATGGGGGCATTCGGCGGCATACTGCTCGCGTTGGCCTACAGGCGGCTGAACATAGGAATGATGAAGGAATCGGTGTACCTGGCAGCCAAAACAAGCGCCATGGTGTGCTGGCTGTTCGTCGGTTCAGCCATCTTCTCGGCGGCGTTTGCATTGTTGGGCGGCCAGGAGATCATCAACAACTGGGTGCTCGGCATGGATCTGACCCCAGTGCAGTTCCTGATCATGTCGCAGGTCGTTATTTTCCTGCTGGGCTGGCCGCTGGAATGGACCGAGATCATCGTGATCTTCATGCCCA
>CAZPYF010000068.1:0-10797 GCA_964590015.1 uncultured Burkholderiaceae bacterium | reverse complement strand
CCAACGCCGGCCTGCCGGCCACCAGCGGGTTCGTGGGCGAATTCATGGTGATCATTGCATCGGTGCAGTTCAACTTCTGGATCGGCCTGCTGGCGGCAACATCGCTCATCCTTGGGGCGTCTTACTCGCTGTGGATGCTCAAGCGCGTGGCGTACGGTGAAATCACCAACGACAAGGTGCGGGCCATGAGCGATCTGAACAACCGTGAGTTCTTCATTCTTGGAATCCTGGCCATCGCCGTGCTCTTCATGGGCATTTATCCCAAGCCATTCACGGATGTCATGCACGTGTCGGTGGACGCGCTGTTGCAGCACATCGCCATCTCGAAACTGTAAGCCTCGATGACCATGCAAAACTCCTTTGACTTCGCTTTGGCTGCGCCCGAGATCCTGTTGTTGATCTTGGCGTGTGCAGTTCTGTTGATCGATGCTTTCGGGAAATCCGAGACGCGTCATGTCACCTTTCTGGTCAGTCTGGGCACCCTGGTACTGCTCACGGCCGTTTCCCTGCTGCAGTGGAACGCGGGTGTCACCGGTACCAGCTTCGGTGGGTTGTACGTTGTTGATTCGCTGTCGCACTTCCTGAAGGTGATCTCGTACATCACGGTTATCGCCACCCTGGTATACGGGCGCGGCTATAACGAAGCACGCGATATGACTCGCAACGGCGGCGAAATCTATTCGCTCACGATGTTCGCGCTGTTGGGCCAGATGGTCATGATCTCGGCCGGCAATATGCTGACCGTGTATCTGGGCCTGGAACTCATGTCGTTCGCTCTGTATGCGCTGGTGGCGGTACGCCGCGATCACCTCGCGTCCAGCGAAGCCGCCATGAAGTACTTCGTGCTGGGTTCCATGGCTTCGGGTGTGTTGCTGTACGGCATGTCGATGATCTACGGCGCCACCGGTTCGCTCGACCTGGTTCGCATCGCCGAAGTGCTCGGTGGCGGCGAGGCGCAACGTCTGCCACTGGTGTTCGGTGTGGTGTTCATCGTGACCGGCTTGGGCTTCAAGCTCGCGGCAGCACCGTTTCACATGTGGTCGCCCGACGTCTACCAAGGCGCACCCACATCGGTCACGCTCATCATTGCGGCGGCCCCCAAACTGGCTGCGCTGGCCATCACCTTGCGCCTGCTCATCGACGGCCTGCATGGCATCGCCATCGACTGGCAGCCCATGCTGATGCTAATGGCGGTCTTGTCTCTGGCCGTGGGTAACCTCACCGCCATTGTGCAAACCAACTTCAAGCGTCTGCTGGCATATTCCACGATCTCGCACATGGGCTTTGTGTTCCTGGGCCTGCTTTCGGGCGTGATCGGCGGCAACGCCGATGCGGCCGGCCTTGCTTACGGCTCGGCGTTGTTCTACATGGTCATCTACGTGCTCACCACGCTGGTCACGTTCGGCGTGATCCTGTTGTTGAGCCGTCGCGGATTCGAATGCGAGAACATTGCCGACCTCAAAGGCTTGAACCGCCGCAGCCCCATCATGGCGGCCATGCTGCTGGTGTCGATGTTCTCGCTCACGGGCATTCCGCCCATGGCGGGGTTCTACGCGAAGCTGGCCGTCCTTCAGGCCGTGGTGGGCGCCGGGCACGTGTGGCTGGCTGTTGTGGCGGTGATCTTCTCGCTCATCGGCGCGTTCTATTACCTGCGTATCGTTAAGCTGGCGTACTTCGACGAGCCGGAAGGCGAACTGGCCCCCATCGACAACGGCGTGGTCACGAATGGATTCATGACCGTCAACGGGGCACTGGTGCTGATTCTGGGTATCGTACCCGGCGGCTTGATGGCCCTGTGCATCAGTGTCGTGCGTCAGTCGTTGCAGTTCTGAGCCCACGAATGAACCAAACGTTCGCGGTATGGCTGTTGATTGGGTTGTCGTTAATCACGGCCAACCTGCCGTTCTTGGCTGAGCGCCCGTTTCTGGCGCTACCCTGGCAACAAAAAGGCGAGGCCGAACGGCCCGCCTGGCTGAACTGGATCAGCGCCATTGTGTTCTTCGCCGTACTGATCGGCCTGGGTATGGCGGCCATGGCCCTCATCGGCCAAGGCGTGTTCGCGGCGTCCGACGCGGCATCTGTGGCGCGCTTCCTGGGTATCTTGCTGGCCCTGGCTGCTGTGGCAGCCCTGGTGCTGGCCTATCCGGGCTGGCGCAACCGTGGGCGAACCATACACAAGTCGGTTTTCGAACGCCTGCTTGAGTTTCTGGTCTTCTACGGCTTGGTGGGCGTGCTGGGTTTTGCACTGGAAGCGAACTTGGGCAACCGGTTCGAACAAGGTTGGGAGTTCTATGCCATCACGCTCAGCCTCTTCGCGGTATTGGGCTATCCGGGCTTTGTGTGGCGCTATCTCATGAAGCGCCGTCACGCCCGCGCCTGACGGGTGCACTCATGTCTCATCTGATTCTTCAATCGCCCAGCCTACAGCCGGCACTTGTTGAGCAAATTGCCGCCATCGTTTCGGCGTCGGGCGTGCAGGAGCTCGGGCGTACCGCCGTGCGGTTGTTAGAAGCCGACGATTCCGAGAAAGAGGCGGTGGAAGCGTATTGCGAGTCGTATCGCATTGATTTCGCCTTCCTGCCTCAGATCGACCTACTGCGCGAATGCAAGATTCTGGCGATGGATATGGATTCCACGCTGATCAGTATTGAGTGCATCGATGAAATTGCCGACGCGGTGGGGCGCAAGGCTCAGGTTGCGGCCATTACCGAAGCAGCCATGCGCGGCGAAATCACCGATTTCGCCGAGAGCTTGCGCCGCCGTGTGGCGCTGCTCGAAGGGGTTCCGGAATCCGCGCTGCTCGAGGTCTATGAGCAGCGGCTGAAACTGAACCCCGGCGCTGAGCTCCTGATCAACACAGTGAAAAAGCACGGTGTGAAAACGCTGCTCGTCTCGGGCGGGTTCACCTTCTTTACCGAGCGGCTGCGCGAACGCCTGAAGCTCGACGCCTGCCATGCCAATGTGCTGGAAGTGGCCAACGGCACTCTTACGGGTCGCGTGTTGGGCGATATTGTTGATGCCCATGGCAAGGCGGCGCATCTTGCCGCGCTGGCGGCGCAGCTGGGCGCCACCCCAGAACAGATCATCGCCGTAGGTGATGGCGCGAACGATCTCGAAATGATGGCGCTGGCACGTTACTCGGTGGCCTATCGTGCCAAGCCGGTGGTGCGCCGGCAGGCCGCCTACGCGCTGAATTACAGCGCGCTTGACGCCATTCTGAACTGGTTTCGACTGAGCTTCTAAGCGCTGCCGCGCTTACCGTAACGACTTGAGCAGATCGCGCAGCGCGTCGATACGACCTTTCAGTACGGCCCCTTCCTTGAATTCCAGCCGCAGCCGATCTTGGCCCGACAGCCGCAGGTCGCGGCGTTTCTGTACGAGTTCGATGATGCGCATGGGATCCACCTGCGGCTTGCTCGAGAACTGAATCAGCGCGTGCCCCTCGGGGGCATCGATTTTCGTGATGCCCAGCGGTTCGGCCAACAGACGCAGGCGGTGGGTGGCTAACAAGTTCTGCGCGGCTTCAGGCAGTTTGCCGTAGCGGTCGATCAGCTCTTCCTGAATGCCAATCAACGCGTCTTCGTCCTTGGCATGCGAGAGCTTCTTGTACAGCCCCAAGCGTGCGTGAATGTCGGGGCAGTAGTCGGAAGGCAGCAGTGCCGACGCATGCAGGTTGACCTCGCACTTGGCATCAAACGGCGACTCCAGATCGGGCTCCTCGCCGGCCTTGAGGGCCCGCACTGCCGTATTGAGCATGTCGTTGTACATCGAGAAGCCGACCTCCTGGATGTTCCCCGACTGAGATTCCCCCAGCACTTCCCCCGTGCCGCGAATCTCGAGATCGTGCATGGCGAGAAAGAAGCCGGAACCCAGCTCTTCCATGGCCTGTATGGCTTCCAGCCGCTTCTTGGCATTGGCCGTGATGGCGTCTTCCGGCGGCGTGAGCAGGTAGGCATAGGCCTGGTGGTGCGAGCGGCCCACGCGCCCGCGAAGCTGATGTAGCTGTGCCAGGCCCAGCCGGTCGGCGCGGTGAATCACGATGGTGTTGGCGGTGGGCACATCGATGCCCGTCTCGATGATGGTGGTGCACAGCAACACGTTGTAGCGCTGCTGGTAGAAGCCCTTCATGACTTCTTCCAATTCGCGCTCGGGCATCTGCCCATGCGCCACAGCGATTCGGGCTTCGGGCACCAGTTCTTCCAGGCGCGCGCGCCGGTTATGGATGGTTTCGACCTCGTTGTGCAGAAAGTACGCCTGGCCGCCGCGCTTGAGCTCGCGTAGCAGAGCTTCGCGGATGGTGCTCTTGTCTTCGCGGCGAACAAAGGTCTTGATCGCCAGCCGCTTCTGCGGGGCGGTGGCAATGACGGAAAAGTCGCGGATCCCTTCCAGCGACATACCCAGCGTGCGCGGAATCGGGGTGGCCGTGAGCGTCAGTACATCGACTTCTGCGCGCAGCTTCTTGAGCATTTCTTTCTGGCGCACGCCGAAACGGTGTTCTTCATCGATGATCACCAGGCCGAGCTGTTTGAAGCGGGTGTCCCGCGACAGCACCTTGTGCGTACCGATCACGATGTCGACTGCGCCGCTGGCCAGGCCTTCTAGTGTCGCCGTAACCTCTTTCGAGGAACGGAATCGCGAGAGTTCTGCAATACGAACCGGCCAGTCGGCGAATCGGTCGGCGAACGTCTGAGCATGTTGCTCGGCCAGTAGCGTGGTGGGGCACAGCAACGCCACCTGCATGCCGTTTGCCACGGCTAGGAAGGCGGCCCGTAGAGCCACTTCGGTCTTGCCGAAGCCGACATCGCCGCACACGAGGCGATCCATGGGGCGGCCCGACGTCATGTCTTCGATGACGGCTTCGATCGCTGCCGCCTGGTCGGGTGTTTCTTCAAACCCAAAGCCTTCCGCGAAGGCTTCGTAGTCGTTCAGCGGCAGCTTGAACCGGTGGCCCTGGCGGGCCGCACGTTGCGCATAGAGCGCCAGCAGTTCTGCCGCCGCATCGCGGACTTGCCGGGCGGCCTTGCGCCGGGCTTTGTCCCATTGGCCTGAACCCAGTTGGTGCAACGGCGCGGTTTCTGGGTCGCTGCCGCTGTATCGCGAGATCTGGTGCAGCTGTGCCACGGGAACGTAAAGCGTGCTGCCGCCGGCGTATTCAAGATGCAGGAACTCCATGGCGCCTTCGCCGAGATCCATTTCCTTGAGGCCGACGTAACGGCCGATGCCATGTTGAGCATGCACGACCGGATCGCCTTCGCGCAGCTCCGACAGGTCGCGCACCATGGCTTCGACATCGCTGGTGGCGTCCTGCCCACGTCGGCCGCGCCGGGTCGTGCGCGCCTGCGCCGGATAGAGGTCGTTCTCGGTGAGCAGCAAGGTGGCGTCACGGGCCACGCCGAAACCGGTCGCCAGGGGCGCGACAAGCAGCGCGAACGGGACGTCGCTGGCGAAGAAGTCGGCTAGCGACTCGACCGACGTATCGGGCTGAAGGCCGAACTCCCGCAGCATCTGATCGAGCGTTTCACGGCGGCCGGCTGAATCGGCACACAGGGCCACCCGCCCGGCGTGGGTGTCGATCAGGCGACGTAGGGCGGCCACCGGATCATCGGCTCGGCGTGACACTGCCACATCCGGCAAGGGCAGAAAGTCAGGGGCGGGCTGATCGTTAGCCAGCGCGAGCCGAGGAAAGCGCTTGAGCTGCGTGAACCATTCCTCATCATCGAGGAACAGGGTTTCCGGCGCCAGCACGGGGCGCTCGCGATCACTCTTCAAAAACTGATAGCGACCGTACGTGTCTTGTGTGAAGTTCCGGATCGCGTCGGCCGGATCGCCGAGCGTGACGGTGATGGCGTTGTCGGGTAGATAATCGAACAGTGTGGCGGTGTGTTCGAAAAACAAAGGCAGGTAATACTCGACGCCTGCGAACGCAATGCCGTTACCAATATCTTTGTAGGGCAGGGCGCGCGAAGGGTCGCCTTCGAAGACTTCCCGGAAGCGGGCGCGGAAGAGATTGCGCGCGGCCTCGTCCATAGGGAACTCACGCCCGGGCAGCAACTGGATCTCCTTCACGGGATACAAGCTGCGCTGGGTGTCGACATCGAAACTGCGTATGGATTCGATCTCGTCATCGAACAGGTCGATGCGATACGGCAGTACCGAGCCCATGGGGAACAGGTCGATCAGCCCACCACGAATGCAGAACTCCCCCGGCGCGGTCACCTGAGTGACATGGCTGTAGTTGGCCAATGTCAGCTGCTGGCGCAACGCCTGTTCGTCAAGGGCATCGCCTTGACGAAAGGAAAACGTGTAGGCGGCCAGGAATTCGGGTGGCGCCAGGCGATAGAGCGCCGTGGTGACGGGCACCAAAAGAATGTCTACGCCCTCTTGCATCAGGGCGTGCAAGGTACGCAGGCGTTCCGAGACCAGGTCTTGATGCGGCGAGAAACCGTCGTAGGGCAAGGTTTCCCAATCGGGCAGCTGGCGTACCTTGAGCTGCGGGCCGAAAAGGGGAATCTCTTCGTTCAGCCGCTGAGCAACCAGAGGCTCGGCACACAGCACGACAAGGCTGCGCTGCGCGCTGCGGGCCAGGTCGGCAAGCAGGAAGGCGTCTCCCGAACCCGGAGGTAAGGGCTGGGCATGGCGTTGCCCGGGGCGCAACGCAGAAAGGGTCTGGGTAGTGGTGGAAAGGGGGGGCACGGAGAAGGAAACATGGGCCATTTAGCGAGACATTATAAAATGCGCGGGCGATGACAGCATTCAAACCCAAAATTGTTGCACTCGTGCCGGCCGGCGGGGTCGGTACACGTGCCGGCACCCAAGCTCCAAAACAGTACCGGCCATTGCTCGGCGAACCCATGTTGCGCCGTGCAGTGAAGGCGTTGCTGGCCGACTCGCGCGTGCAGGAAGTACGGGTGGCGGTCGCGCCCGACGACACGCGGGCGGGCGCGGCCTTGCGGGGCTTGCCACGAACGGTCTGGCGTCCCTGCGGCGGTGCCACGCGTGCCGAAACGGTGTTAGCGGCGCTGCGCGATGCCGGGCTACAGCAGGGTGATTGGGTGCTGGTGCACGATGCCGCCCGGCCGGGCTTACCGGCCCAAGCCCTGGCACGGCTGATTGATACCTGCCTGCGCCACGGTGAAGGCGGTTTGCTGGCGGAACCGGTCTCGGATACGGTTAAGCGCGCCGACGCGGGCACAGAAAATGGCCCGGCCCGGGTGCGGGAGTCGGTGTGTCGCGATACGCTTTGGCTGGCTCAGACGCCGCAAATGTTCGAAGCTACAGCTTTGCAGGCGGCGCTTGAAGCCGCCGCGTGCGGCGACGCTTCGGGTGATTCGGCACGCACGGGTCTGGCAGGCATCACCGACGAGGCGTCGGCCATGGAACGCGCCGGCTACCGACCCTTGCTGGTTCCCGGGTCGATGCGCAACTTCAAGGTGACCTGGCCCGACGATTTCGATGTAATGGAACGGCTGCTGTCTTTCAACGCAGACAGCGTCGCCGGCAATAATGAACGGGAGCAATCAGAATGAACCTACGAATCGGGCAGGGCTTTGATGTACACGCCCTGGTGGAAGGCCGCGCGCTCATCATCGGTGGCGTGCAGATTCCGCATACGCACGGTTTGCTGGGCCATTCCGATGCCGACGTACTTCTTCACGCCGTTACCGACGCGGTACTGGGCGCGGCCGGGCTGGGTGATATCGGCCGCCATTTCCCGGATACTGACCCAACTTATGCCGGTGCGGACAGCCGTGTGCTGCTGCGTGCCGCGTTCGAGAAGGTCTCGGCCGCCGGTTGGCGTGTGGTGAACGTCGATGCCACGGTGCACGCCCAGCAGCCCAAGATCGGCCCACATGCGCCAGCTATGGTGGCGAATGTGGCGGCCGATCTGGGAATTGCGCCCGAGTGCGTGAACATCAAGGCAAAGACCAACGAGGGTCTGGGCTATCTGGGCCGCAAGGAAGGGATTGCGGCGTCGGTGGTGGTGTTGCTGAGTGCAGCTTAGGGGCGGTGCCCCCAAACGCGCTTAAAGCGTGTCGCCGCCCACCCGCCGATTGCAGGGGCACAGCTCGTCGGTTTGCAACGCATCGAGAATGCGCAGGATCTCCTCGGGGTTGCGGCCCACATTCATGCTGTTGACCGACACATGCTGGATTACGTTGTCGGGGTCAACAATAAAGGTGGCGCGGTGGGCCACCCCTTCAGCGCGGTCGCGAATGCCCAACTGATCGACCAGCGCGCCTGTCATGTCACTGAACTGGTAATGCCCCAGCTTGTCGAGCTCGGACTGCTGGCGTCGCCACGCGAGCTTCACGTACTCGTTATCGACCGAACCGCCCATCAAGATCGTGTCGCGTTGCGCGAAATCGGCCACCAAGTTGTTGAAACCCACGATTTCGGTCGGGCAGACGAAGGTGAAATCCTTGGGGTAGAAGTAGATGATCTTCCACTTTCCGGGGAAAGAGCTTTCGGTGATGTCTTCGAATGCCGAGACGCCGTTTTCTTCATGCTCGTTGAAGCCGGGCTTAACGCCTGTGACTTTGAAGGGTTCGAGTTTGTCGCCTATCGTTTTCATCGGTGCTCCTTGATGTGTGAAGGCCCGCGTGCCCGTTACGGTGCCCTTTCACCACATTCTATGTGAAGTCGCTGCGGGCCGGGCGCAGGCGCCGACGTCAGCCGTCGACGTCAGCCGCGCGGCCGGTATTTGGGAATTTCGATGCGGGCCACTAAGCCCCCGGGGGGCCGGGAAATCAATTCGAGTTGGCCGCCTACCTGGCCCAGCAGCCGCTCAACGATGGCCAGGCCCAGGCCCGCGCCGCTTACACCGGTGCGGGCGGATTCGCCGCGCGAGAACGGCCGTAGCAGGCGCTGGATATCGTTGGGGGCAATGCCGCGCCCATGGTCGCGCACTTCAATCGAGACGATGGTGCCCCGCTGCACCGCCGTGAGCTCGATGTGGGCGCGGTCGTCGTCGGGCGTGCGACCGTAGCGGCGTGCATTCTCGATGAGATTGCCGACGATGCGCTTGAGGTCATGGGCATTGATGCGAGCGAACAGATTCGGCTCAATGTTCGCTTCGAGTATGCCGCCCAGCGATTCGGTGTGGCTGCGCTCGCGTTCGTACAGCTCGCGCAGAGCAGACGACACGTCGATGCCCTGTTCCGGCAACTGGCCGGCGGGGCGTGCGTATTCCATGAGCTGATCGATACTGTGATCGATCTGCGCCAGGTCTTCGTCGATGGCGGCGCGCGTTTCGTCGCTGACGTTGCTCATCTCGATCTCAAGGCGCATGCGGGCCAGCGGCGTGCGCAAGTCGTGCGAGATGCCCGCTAGCATGATCTCGCGATCGGCCTCGGCCTGGCGGATATCGCGCGCCATACGATTGAACGCGATGTTCATGTCGCGGATTTCGGCCGGCCCCTTCTCGGGCAGGGGTGACGGGGTTTCGCCGCGCGCCAGTTGCTGCGCGACTTTTGCCAGTTGCGCAAGCGGCCGATTGACGAACCGCACGCTCACTGCAGCGCCGATGAGCGCAAGCAACAATGCTGTGGCGCCCCAGCCCAGCCATTCGATACCGGCAGTGAGTGCCAGCTGCTCACGCTCGAATACGAGCCAATACTGGTCGTCGTTCAGCTCAAAGCTGACCCATACACCGGGTGTCTGGTTAACGCTCCATACGACCTGAGTATGCGCGCCGAGCTTGTCCTGGATCTGTTCGGCGACATGGTTCCAGTAGTTGGAAGCGGGCAGCGCCTCAACGACGTCAGACGCTTCGCGCGGCTGCACGCGCAGGCTCTCTTTTGTGGCGAGGTCAAGTAATAGCGCGGGCCGTACGCTGGTCGGCGCGTACACGAGGGCGGAGCGGGTGATACTCACGGCCGTGGTAACGCGCTGCGCCATCTGCTGCGCGCGCGGGCCTTCTTCCATGCTGAAGAAGACCTGCAGCCACGCACCCAGGCTCACCAGCATCAAGCTGGCAAGCAGCAGGAACGAACGGCTGAAGAGACCGAGGCGGATGCGCGGGGGAGGGCCGCTCCCCCGCTGTTTGTTGACTGGCGGCATGGCTGATGACGTTCAACAGACCATGCATCCGCGCAGCTTATTGGCCACCGTCGGGGACGAAGACATATCCGAGCCCCCATACTGTCTGGATGAAAACCGGCTTGGATGGATTCGGTTCGATCAGTTTGCGCAAGCGCGAAATTTGCACGTCGAGGCTTCGGTCGAAGGCTTCGTATTCACGGCCTCGGGCAAGCTCCATGAGTTTGTCGCGCGAAAGCGGAATCTTGGGATGCCGCGCGAAAACCTTCAGAACCGAAAACTCGCCGGTGGTGATGGCAACGGGTTCGTTGTTCTTGGTTAGCGTACGGGTCGAGAGGTTCAGCACATAAGGGCCGAATTCAATCGACTCGTTCTCTTGGCTCGGAGCACCCGGATGCTCTTCGGTGCCACGGCGGCGCAGGATGGCGTTGACGCGTGCCAGCAGTTCGCGCGGATTGAACGGCTTCGACAGGTAGTCATCGGCTCCCATTTCAAGCCCCACGATACGGTCGATTTCTTCGGCCTTGGCGGTGAGGATGATGATGGGCGTGTTGTCGTGGCCGCCGCGGAGCCGGCGACAGATGGAAAGGCCATCTTCGCCTGGCAGCATGAGATCAAGCACGAGGAGGTCGAAATGTTCCCGCTGCCATAACTTGCCCATTTCCTTGGCATCTTCGGCTACGAAGACGTTGAACCCCTGTTCCGACAGATACCGGCGCAGGAGATCACGCAAGCGGGGATCATCATCGACGATGAGGA
>CAZPYF010000067.1:6733-10822 GCA_964590015.1 uncultured Burkholderiaceae bacterium | reverse complement strand
TCCAGCGTTCCGCAAGAGCTGCTCGCCGAAATCCGTGAATTCGGCGGCGACATGAAAGAAACGTACGGCGTACCGGTTGAAGAGATTCAGGAAGCCATCAAGTACGGTGTGCGCAAGGTCAATATCGATACCGATATCCGTCTCGCCATGACCGGTGCCATCCGTCGCTTCATGGCCGAGAACCCATCGAAGTTCGACCCGCGCGAATACCTGAAGCCGGCCCGTGAAGCCGCCAAGGCCATCTGCGTGGCGCGCTATCAGCAATTCGGTACGGCGGGCAACGCCAGCAAGATCAAGGCGATTCCGTTGTCGGAAATGGCACAGCGCTACGCTTCGGGTGAACTCAAGCAGGTAGTGCAGTAAGTCACTGCACTTCAGGTTCACGCATCGCTCAAGGACGACATCGTGGTTCAGGCTCTACACCAATCCAACCTTCAATCCTTGCCGCTGCTCGGGCGCGGCAAGGTGCGCGACATGTACGCGGTCGCAGACGACAAGCTTCTTATCGTGGCGACCGACCGTATCTCCGCGTTCGATGTCATACTTCCCGACCCGGTGCCGGGCAAAGGTGAGGTGCTCACGCGCCTCACCGATTTCTGGCTCGACAAGCTTTCGCATGTGGTGCGCAACCACTCTACAGGTATTGATCCGGCCGACGTGGTGGCGCCCGAAGAGCGCGACCAGGTTTCGGGCCGTGCCGTGGTGGTGAAGCGGCTGCGCCCCATACTGGTTGAATGCGTCGCTCGGGGCTACCTCATCGGCTCAGGCTGGAACGATTACACGGCCACCGGCAAGGTGTGTGGCATCTCGTTGCCGCAGGGGCTGAAGCAGGCCGGGCGCCTGCCCAAACCCGTGTTCACACCGGCAGCTAAAGCTGAGTTCGGCCTGCACGACGAGAACGTTGATTTTGATTATGTCGTTGAGCAAGTGGGTGGCGAGCTCGCCGAGCAGCTCCGCGAGATCACGTTGCGCCTCTATAGCGAAGCCGCAGCGTTCGCAGCGACCAAAGGCATCATCATCGCCGACACCAAGTTCGAGTTCGGTCTTGATGCCAAGGGGCAGCTGCACCTGATGGATGAAGTGCTTACCCCTGACTCGTCGCGCTTCTGGCCCGCCGACGGGTACGCTGAAGGCACGAACCCGCCTTCCTTCGACAAGCAGTTCGTGCGCGACTGGCTCGAAACGCAAGACTGGAACAAGACGCCTCCGGCTCCGCGCCTGCCGGCCGAGGTGGTGGAAAAGACGGCTGCCAAGTATCGCGAGGCGCTTGATCGGCTTACCGCGTAAGCCCAAGCGCGCGTCGCGGCGACCCAACTTTAAGGCACAAGCGGAGCACAGCTATGAGCACGAATAACGAAACGACCGCATCCGGCGCGACGCCGATGGTGGGCGTGATCATGGGGTCGTCCAGCGACTGGGACATCATGAAGCATGCCGTCGCAATACTCGAAGACTTCGGCATTCCTCACGAAACACGGGTGGTGTCGGCGCACCGCATGCCGCTCGATATGGTGGAGTATGCCGAATCGGCCACCCGGCGCGGCCTGCGCGGCATCATCGCCGGCGCCGGCGGCGCTGCACACCTGCCCGGCATGATGGCCGCGCTGACGCCCGTGCCGGTGTTTGGGGTGCCGGTGCCGTCCAGGCACTTGCAAGGTCAGGACTCCCTTCTTTCAATCGTGCAGATGCCCAAAGGCGTGCCGGTTGCCACGTTTGCCATTGGAGAAGCCGGGGCAGTCAACGCAGCACTGCACGTTGTTGCCACCATGGCCACGACCGATCCGGCATTGCGTTCGGCGCTTGAGGCCTATCGCAGCCGCCAGACCGATACGGCGCGCTCCATGGTGGTGCCCCCGCACGTGTTGATGTAGGCATTCAGCGTTAACAAGGTATGACCATGACTGTACAGCCCGAGTCGGGCCCCATACTGCCGGGAGACTGGCTGGGCATGATCGGCGGCGGCCAGCTTGGCCGGATGTTCTGCCATGCCGCCCAAAGCCTCGGCTACAAGGTGGCCGTACTCGACCCCGACCCCAATAGCCCGGCCGGCGCTGTGGCCGAACAGCATCTCCACGCGGATTACGACGATGCCGGAGCGTTGGCCGAACTGGCGCGCCGCTGCCGTGCAGTCACGACCGAATTCGAGAATGTGCCGGCGGCGAGTCTCGAAGCGTTGGCAAGGCTCGGCGCGCGGGTGCGCCCGGGTGCCGATGCAGTGGCGATCGTGCAAGATCGCATACGAGAAAAGGCGTTCCTGCGCTCGGCCGATGTGCCGGTGGCGCCGTATTGCCCCGTCACTGCCGAAGAAGACCTTGCAGCGGCTCCGGATACGCTGTTTCCCGGCATTCTGAAGGCGGCACGGTTGGGCTATGACGGCAAAGGCCAGGCACGGGTGGCATCGCGCGACGAGGCCATTCAGGCGTTTCACGAGTTTGGCGGCCACCCCTGTGTTCTCGAGGCGCTGATGCCGCTCGATCACGAGATTTCGGTGGTGCTGGCCCGGGGCATCGATGGCGCAACGGTGGTGTATCCCTCGGCTGTTAATGAGCACCGCAACGGCATATTGGCGGTATCAACCGTCGACGCCGGCCGTGAGGCTAGCGCTACTTCACGTGATGCCGGTGCTGCGGCGCTACGCATCGCGCAAGCCCTGAACTATGTGGGCGTGCTGTGTGTTGAATTCTTCGTTCTCGCTGACGGCCGCCTCGTGGCCAACGAGATTGCGCCACGCCCGCACAACAGCGGCCACTACACCATGAACGCCAGCGTTTCCAGCCAGTTCGAGCAACAGGTACGCGCCACTGCCGGCCTGCCGCTGGGCGATACCGGCAACCTGTGCTCGGTGGTCATGCTGAATTTGCTGGGCGATCTTTGGTTCGAAAGTGGCGGCACCGATTCGCGCGAGCCCAACTGGGCCGCGGTGCTCGCGATACCCGGCGCCCAATTGCATCTCTACGGCAAGACTGATGCACGGCGGGGCCGCAAGATGGGGCATGTAAACATATTGGGTCAGAGCGTGGAGCAGGCACAGGAACGCGCTCAGCAGGTGGCGGCCGTACTGGGCCTGCCGCACGACGCATGAACGAGAAGGTTCTGGAGCAAGCCGCCCGTCGTCTTGCAGAGGGCCGGCTCGTGGCCTTTCCCACGGAAACCGTCTATGGGCTCGGTGCCGACGCAGAGAATCCAACGGCCATCGCTCAGATTTATGCTGCGAAGGGCCGGCCGTCCGATCACCCCGTCATTGTTCACCTGGCGCCCGGCGCGGATCTCAGCTATTGGTCCGATCATGTTCCACCATCCGCCTACGCGCTGGTCGAGGCCTTCTGGCCCGGGCCGCTCACGCTTATCTTGCCGCGTGCACCGAATATCCCGTCGGCCGTCAGCGGCGGCCAGCGCAGTGTCGGTTTGCGTTGCCCCTCGCATCCGGTCGCGCAGGCGCTGTTGTCTCGTTTCGCCGAACTAAAAGGCGGGCAGGGGGGTGTGGCGGCGCCTTCCGCAAACAAGTTCGGACAGGTATCACCCACCCAGGCCGCCCATGTGCGGCGCGAATTTCCGGAGCTCGACGAGAACGCACTGATGGTGCTTGAAGGTGGCTCGTCGGAAGTGGGCATCGAGTCCACTATCGTGGACCTTTCACGGCTTGAGGAAGGGCACGGGCCTGTATTGCTGCGGCCCGGGCATATTTCCGCCGACGAGCTGGCCGGCGTATTGGGCGTCATGCCGGCACGGCCTGATGCCGGCGCGCCGAGAGTCTCGGGTTCGCTCAAGGCCCACTATGCGCCTCGAACGCCATTGGTCGTGATTGCGTCCGATCAGCTCGATGCTGCGCTGCTCAGTGCTGCCGAGCGCGGCGAACGGCTCGCCGTCGCAGCCTTTTCGGCACGGCCTCATAGCGATGATTCAGCGCAGAACATCACGTGGCTACTTTGTTCACGCGACCCCGCCATGTATGCACAACGGCTCTACGCCATGTTGCGTGAACTTGATGACGGGGGATACGACCGTATCGTTCTCGAGCGGCCACCGGAGTCTTCGGCCTGGCAAGCGGTGAACGACCGGATCGGCCGTGCGGCCGCCGCCTTCGGGCCG
>CAZPYF010000067.1:0-6633 GCA_964590015.1 uncultured Burkholderiaceae bacterium | reverse complement strand
GGCGTTGCCTCTTACCCGGCCTCAGCCTCGATCTTGGCCAGAAAGCGCTGCAGACCTTCGATGACTGCTTGAGGCTGATCGCGGTGCGGCGAATGGCCGCAGTCAGGTATCTCCAGCAACTCGGTACTGGGCACGCGGCGAGCTATGCCGCGTATCTGTTCCAGCGTGCCGTACTCGTCATCTACGCCTTGCATGGCCAACACCGGGCATTGGATGTCGTCAAGGAAGGCCTCGATATTCCACTCTTTGAATGCCGGTGTGAGCCAGATGTCGACCCAGGCGCGGAATACAGACTCTCCATCGCGATGATGGCGGGCGAGCCGCTGCGGGAAATCGGTGGATTCATACAGATCACGCGCCTTGCGGATGCCTTCCACCGTAATGTCTTCCACGAAGATATGTGGCGCGGCCACCGCAATCGCCCGCGCCCATCCCGGAAAGAGGGCGGCATGCAGCAGCGCAATGGAGCCGCCGTCGCTATGGCCGAACAAGATGGGCTGTTCTTGTTCCAGGCCTAAGGCCGTGAGCAGCGCCGGCAGGGTGTCATGCGCCTGAATATGCAGATAGTCGATGCCGCGTTCCTCATCGCGTGGTCGCGGCGTGCTTTGGCCGTAGCCGTAGCGCGAATAGACCAGGCCACGGCAGTCGGTGGCGGCGCAAACCTCGGCCGGCCAATTGCGCCACATCGAAACCGAGCCCAAGCCTTCGTGCAGGAATATGATCAGCGGGCGGTCAACGCGGTTTGCGTTGATCCACTGATACTCGATATCGATTTTGCGGCCCATGCTGGCGATCTCTACGAGTGCCGACGAGGGAGTCTCCAGGTGTGAATTCATGTGTTCTTCCGCCAGACAGCTTCCATGGTATGGTCGTTGACGCTCAACCACTTTCGGGTGTTGTTTATTGTCGCGCCGGGGCCTGATGCGCCCATAACGCTAATCTAATCGTTTAGTGTAATGGAGCACGGGCGAGTACACTTCCCGCTGCGGTCATTCATCGGAATACGTATCACTCATGAAATTCGAGGAACTCCAGGCCGGCATGGTGGTTTCGCATCCGCCCATCGTGCTTACGCGCGAAGAAATGCTGGCTTTCGCACGTTCGTACGACCCCCAGCCCTTTCATGTTGACGAAGCCGCCGCCGAGGAAAGTCGTTGGGGCGGGCTGATCGGTAGTGGGTGGCTCACCTGCAGCCTCGCCATGCGCATGTTTTACGATGCCGCGCTCAGCGGATCGCAGGCTTTCGGCTCGCCGGGCCTTGAGCGCCTGCGCTGGCCGAACCCGGTGCGCCCCGGCGATGCATTGCGTCTCGAAGCCACCGTCGACTCACGCCGCGTATCGTCGACCCGCTCCGACCTGGGCATCGTGCGCTGGACATGGCGTGTGTACAACCAGAATGACGCCCTGGTGCTGGAAACCGAAGTCACCAACATGTTTGACCTCGCGTAGGCCAGCACCCGGCAAAAGCCCCGATTTCTAGAAGAACGCCTGTAAACCTGTCTGGGCGCGGCCCAGTATCAGCGCGTGTACGTCGTGCGTACCCTCGTAAGTGTTCACCACTTCTAGATTCACCAGGTGGCGGGCCACGCCGAACTCATCTGAAATACCATTGCCGCCCAACATGTCGCGCGCCAGCCGGGCGATATCAAGCGCCTTGCCGCAAGAGTTGCGTTTCATGATCGACGTGATTTCAACGGCGGCCGTTCCTTCGTCTTTCATGCGGCCCAACCGCAGACACCCTTGCAAGCCCAGCGTGATTTCGGTTTGCATATCGGCCAGCTTCTTCTGAATAAGCTGGTTCTGAGCCAGCGGACGGCCGAACTGCTTGCGATCGAGGGTGTACTGGCGAGCGGTGTGCCAACAGTCTTCTGCGGCCCCCAGTGCACCCCAGGCAATGCCATAACGGGCGGAATTCAGGCAGGTGAACGGCCCACGCAGGCCGCTCACGCCAGGCAGCATGGCGTCGGCTGACACCTCGACATCATCCATTACGATTTCGCCGGTGATCGACGCCCGCAGCCCGACCTTGCCATGTATGGTGGGCGCGCTGAGCCCCTTCATGCCTTTCTCGAGCACAAAGCCGCGAATCTTGCGGTCGTCGTCGCCGCCGACCACCTTGGCCCAGATCACGAACACATCGGCAATGGGCGAGTTCGTGATCCACATCTTGTTGCCGCTAATGCGATAACCGTCGTCGGTCTTCACGGCGCGAGTTTCCATGCTTCCAGGGTCGGAACCATGGTTGGGCTCTGTAAGGCCGAAGCAGCCGATCCACTCGCCGCTTGCAAGCTTGGGAAGGTACTTCTGCTTCTGCGCTTCGCTGCCGAATTCGTTAATAGGCACCATCACGAGCGACGATTGCACGCTCATCATGGAACGGTAGCCGGAATCGATGCGCTCGATTTCGCGAGCGATCAAACCATAGCTGACATAGTTCATGCCGGCGCCGCCGTACGCTTCGGGAATCGTCGCGCCCAGCAAGCCCATCTCGCCCATTTCGCGGAAGATGGCGGGGTCGGTGCGTTCGTGGCGGAACGCTTCCAGCACGCGCGGGGCGAGCTTGTCTTGCGCGTACGCGAACGCGGCGTCACGCACCATGCGCTCTTCATCGCTGAGCTGGCTATCGAGAAGTAACGGGTCTTCCCAATGGAAGGAGGGAGCTGAAGACATAAGGTTTCCTGTGAGATCGGTTCGTCGTGAGGTGGGCCGGCTACGCCGCTGTGCGCGTCAGGCTTGCGCCTGTTGCCGGATGGCACTCAATGTTTGGGCCGGGGTAATCGCTTCCGGGTCAAGTAGGCAATGAAGAATCGCCGGCTTGCCGCTGTCCAGCGCCCGCTGCAGCGCCGGAGCGAATTCCTCGGTGGTTTCAACACGCTCGCCGTGGCCGCCGAAGGCTTGCGCATAGGCGGCGAAATCGGGGTTACGCAAGGTGGTGGCCGAGACCCGACCAGGGTAATGGCGCTCCTGGTGCATGCGTATCGTGCCATACATGCCGTTGTCGATCACCAGCACCACGATGGGCAACTGATATTGCACAGCGGTGGCGAATTCCTGACCATGCATCATGAAGCAGCCGTCGCCTGCAAAACATACGACTGTGCGCTCGGGAAACATGCGCTTGGCCCCGACTGCCGCCGGCAGACCGTAGCCCATCGACCCCGAAGTGGGCGCGAGCTGGGTACCGTAGCGCGTGAAGTGGCGGTAACGGTGCAGCCATGTGGCGTAGTTGCCGGCGCCGTTACACATAATGGCATCGTCGGGCAGAACTTCGTTCAGATGCGCCATGACTTGGCCCATTTGCAGCGCGCCCGGGTGATTCACCGCCGCCGCGTTCGTCCAGCTTTCGTAGCTGGTGTGCATGGCTTCGAGCGCCGGCGCCCAGACGGGTGCCGCTTCGGGGTTCGGCAGTGCCGACAAGGCTTCGGTGAAGGCCGCCGGCGATACATTCACGGCCTCATCGGCCACATAAACGCGATTCAGTTCCGACGCGTCGGGATGCACGTGCACGAAGTGTTGCTGCGGCACCGGAATCTCGAGCAAGGTGTAGCTCTGGCTGGCAATCTCAGAGAAGCGGCCACCGATCATCAAGATGAGGTCGCTATCGCGTACGAACTGCATCAGCTGCGGATTACCACCCAGGCCGATGTCTCCGATGAAGCAAGGATGCTGCGTGGAAAACAGCATCTGGCGGCGAAACTGCACGGCCACGGGAAGCTGCCACGCCTGCGCGAACGCTTCAAACCGCGCCACAGCGTCGGCACTCCAGCGTGAACCGCCCAGAATGGCCACCGGACGTTGTGCCGAAGCAAGCCGTTCGGCAATGGCGTGCATCTGGGCAGCGGAGGGCGCCGTTTCAGGAACACGGTAATGGGGCGCGTCGGGCACCTGTGCCGATTCAATCAGCATGTCTTCCGGCAGGGCAATCACTACCGGGCCGGGCCGCCCGGACGTGGCGACATGAAATGCCCGCGAGACCAGTTCGGGTATGCGTTCCACCTGGTCGATTTCAGTGACCCACTTCGCTTGCGTGCCGAACACCGCCCGGTAATCCATTTCCTGGAAGGCCTCGCGTTCACGCATGCCGCGTTCGATCTGCCCCACAAATAAGATCATGGGCGTGGAATCTTGGCTGGCGATATGGACGCCGGCCATGGCATTGGCGGCGCCCGGGCCGCGCGTGACCATGCATATGCCTGGCGCACCGGTGAGCTTGCCGTGGGCGTCGGCCATCATGGCGGCCCCGCCTTCCTGACGGCACACGGTGACGTCGATGTCGTGGTCGTGCAGGCCGTCGAGTACGGCCAGATAGCTTTCGCCCGGCACACAGAACACGTGGCGCACGCCATGTGCCACAAGCTGGTCGACGAGAATATGTCCGCCCATTCTCGCGGGGGGCGTGATGTGAGTAGCAGCTGGGTTCATGGGCTCAAGGATATGTGCGCTGCTTGCACAACGCAATTGATAAAATTGCACAATATCTTGCCTTATTTGCAAGACACTGTCTTCTTCAACCATTTTAGTCCCCATGCGTAACGGCATTCCCAATCTTGGCGCGCTGCAGGCGTTTGAGGCCACCGCTCGGCTCGGCTCCTTTTCTCGTGCCGCCGACGAGCTGGCGCTCACGCATAGCGCCGTCTATCGACAGGTGGCTGGGCTCGAAGAACGTCTTGGCGTGGCCCTTTTCACACGGGTCAGGCGACGAGTCGTGTTGACAGACGCCGGCGCCGAGTATGCCGCGCGTGTACGCCACCACCTTGATCAGCTCGAGAAGGACACGCTGGGCCTCATGTCGCGCTCGGGCCTGGGTCGCAATCTCCATATTGCGGTCTTGCCCACGCTCGCCACGACATGGTTGTTGCCGCGTCTGGCTGCATTTGGGCATGCGCACGCCGATGTCACGGTGAGCCTATCCGTGCGCACGCTGCCCTTTCTTTTCAAGGATCATCCGTTCGATGCGGCCATCTATCATTCCGAGCGCATGTGGCCGGAAACACGTGGCATCATGTTGTTCGAGGAAGGCGAGCTGGTGCCTATCTGCGCCCGTAACGTGTTGGCGCAGGGGGGCGGCGCTGACCCGATGGCCGGTCTAGTGCATCTGCATACGACGTCGCGCCCTGATGCCTGGCCCCGCTGGTACCACGCTCAGGGTCGCGACTATGAGCCCGCCATGAATGCCGGGCCCCGCTATGAGCTGTTCACCATGTCGCTGGCGGCGGTCAGGCAAGGTATGGGTGTCGCGCTGGTGCCTCGCTTTCTTGTGCAAGACGAGCTTGCGCGCGGCGATCTGATCATGCCCGTGAACGCCGGCCTGAAGGTCGATGAAGCCTACTTCTTCAGTTACCCGCTGGCGAACGAGCCGAGCGAGGCGTTACGGGCGCTTGAGCACTGGCTCAGTGATAGCCCGGGCGGCGCCTGACATAAAGCTTCGGTATCATTTCGCACCATCGACACCGGCCGGGGAGGCACCATGAGCACGTGTTTGAAAACGATGGCCGCATGGTCGTTGGCGAGTTTGCTGAGCTGGTCGGCATCGGTCGGCGCGGCGCCGGGTGTGGCGATCACCGATCTGAACCCGGAAGCCGCAACGGTAACGGGCATCGAACAGCGGCCTGTCGCGCAAGCGCAGGAATATATGGTGAGCGCGGCCAACCCCCATGCCACGCAGGCGGGTGTCGACATCATGGCGCAAGGCGGTTCGCCGGTTGACGCAGCGATCGCCGCGCAGCTCGTGCTCGGGCTCGTTGAACCTCAGTCGTCAGGCTTGGGCGGTGGTGGCTTTGCCCTGGTGCATCAAACCGGAGACGACGCCGTACACGCTTACGACGGCCGGGAAACCGCCCCGGCGGCTGCACGGCCCGATCGCTTCCTTTCTGAAGGGCAGCCTATGCCGTTCTTCGATGCGGTCGACAGCGGGCTGTCGGTCGGTACGCCGGGCATGGTGCGCATGCTGGCTGACATGCACGCGGCGCACGGCAAACTGCCATGGGCCGACCTGTTCGCACCGGCCGTCCGTTTGGCCACCGACGGCTTTGCCGTCACGCCGCGCCTGCATGCACTGCTGGCAGGCACTGAAACGCTGAACGACAACCCCGCTGCCGCGCGCTACTTCTATGACGCTGATGGCGCGCCCTGGCCGGTGGGGCATGTATTGAAGAACGCCGATTACGCGCGTGTGCTGAAGTTGCTGGCGGCGGAAGGCGCCGACGCGTTCTACCAGGGCGAGCTTGCACGCGATATGGTCGAGGCCGTACGCGGTCACGCCACGCCCGGCGATCTCACTGAAGACGATCTGGCGAGTTACCAGGCCATTCGCCGACTAGCGGTGTGCACTGAGGTCGGGGAGTACCGCTACTGCGGCATGCCGCCACCCAGTTCCGGCGGGCTGACGGTACTGCAAATGATGGCGTTGCTGCAGCATACGCCCATCGCCCAACTGCGCCCCGGCTCTGCTGAAGCTGTCCATTATTTCTCCGAGGCCGGTCGCCTGGCCTATGCCGACCGCGACACCTACGTGGCCGACCCTGCGTTCGCACGGGTTCCCGTTCACGGCTTGCTCGACCCCGATTACCTCGCGTCACGTGCCGCCCTCATCCGGCCTGAGCGGTCGATGGGCCGCGCCGAAGCCGGTGTGCC
>CAZPYF010000066.1:0-10895 GCA_964590015.1 uncultured Burkholderiaceae bacterium | reverse complement strand
AAGCCACCATGCAGAAGGTCGACGACGAGATCCGCAAGATCATCGACGAGCAGTATGCGGTTGCGCGTCAGCTCATCGAAGACAACCGCGACAAGATGCACGCCATGGCTGCGGCTCTGCTCGAATGGGAAACCATCGACGCCGAGCAGATCAACGACATCATGGAAGGCAGGCCGCCGCGTCCTCCGAAGGTTTCGGGTACTCCTCCGGAATCGCCTGATCAGACACCACCGGCAACCGGCGTGTCTCCGGCAGGCGGCAGTACGGCCACTACGCCCGTCTAGCTGCATACAAGGCTCCGGCGTTCAGCCGGAGCCTTTTCTTTCCCATCATCAATAAAACCAACAATGGCTTCTACGATGCAATGTGGGCGCTTCGAGCTCAATCTCGAGCGCCCATTGGTCATGGGGATCCTCAATGTGACCCCCGACTCCTTTTCCGACGGCGCACCCCTGTCGCTTGATCAAACCCTGTCGCGCGCAGAACGCATGATCAAAGAGGGCGCGGATCTGCTTGACATCGGTGGGGAGTCGACTCGCCCGGGCGCCGAACCTGTCTCGCCGCAGGAAGAGCTCGGTCGCGTGCTACCCGTGCTACATGCCTTGCGTGACTGCGGAATACCGCTATCAGTCGATACCTGCAAACCTGAAGTCATGTCTGCAGCGCTGAACGCCGGCGCCGACATGATCAATGACATCCTCGCGCTCCAGGCACCGGGCGCCATCGACACGGTCGCGGCCAGCCGTTGCGGCGTGTGCATCATGCATATGCAAGGCGAGCCCCGTACCATGCAAGCGGCGCCGCAGTATGATGACGTCGTCAAAGACGTGCAGACGTTTCTGGCGCAGCGCGTGCAGGCCCTCGAAGCGGCGGGTATTGCGTCAAACCGCGTGGTGCTCGACCCGGGTTTTGGTTTCGGCAAGACGGCGGGCCAGAATTACACGTTATTGCGGCATCTCGATTGCTTGAGCGTCGGCCACTATCCATGGCTGGTCGGGGTGTCTCGCAAGTCTATGATCGGCCATGTTGTCGGGCGCGAGCCTTCGGCCCGCCTCGCAGGTAGCCTGGCGGCCGCGTTATATGGCCTTGAAAAGGGTGCCCGCATCTTGCGAGTACACGATGTTGAACAAACGGTTGACGCGGTCAAGGTCTGGCAGGCGATCAAGGATGAGTCTTTCGTATGAGCGAACGTAAATATTTTGGCACCGACGGCATTCGTGGCCCGGTCGGCGGGCCAACCATCAACGCCGAATTCGCGCTGCGTCTGGGCTACGCCGCCGGTCGTGTGCTTGCACGTCATCAGCCCGGTCGCAGTCGGCCTACGGTCGTGATCGGTAAAGACACGCGCCTTTCGGGCTACATGCTCGAGTCTGCCCTTGAAGCGGGTTTGTCGGCGGCCGGTGTCGATGTCTTGCTGGCCGGGCCCGTGCCCACGCCGGCCGTGGCTTACTTGGCGCGCACGTTGCGCTTGGCTGCGGGCATTGTGATCAGCGCTTCACACAATCCGTATCACGACAACGGCATCAAGTTCTTCTCGGGTAACGGCATGAAGCTGCCCGACGATGTCGAGTCGGAAATCGAAGCCATGGTCGACCAGCCGCTCGATTGCGTAGATTCCGAGCATCTGGGCAGGGCGCGTCGGCTCGATGATGCGGCGGGCCGCTATATCGAATTCTGCAAGAGCACCTTTCCCAACGAGCTGGCGCTTTCCGGCCTTTCCATTGTGGTGGATGCCGCCAACGGCGCGGCGTACCATATCGCGCCCCATGTCTTTCGGGAGTTGGGCGCTGAAGTATTCCCGGTAGGCTGCTCCCCTGATGGCTTCAATATCAACGAAGGGGTGGGTGCCATGCACCCAGAGAACCTCGTGAATGAGGTGCGGGCGCGTGGCGCTGATCTGGGTATTGCGCTGGATGGCGATGCCGATCGGCTGCAGATGGTCGACGCCGATGGCCGGCTCTATAACGGCGACGAACTGCTGTATGTGATCATACGCGACCGCATGCGGCTCAAACCCGTAGACGGCGTGGTGGGCACGCTCATGACTAACTTTGGTCTTGAAACGCGCCTGCAGGCCCTTGGCGTGCCATTTGAGCGAGCCAATGTGGGCGATCGTTATGTGCTCGAGTTGTTGCTGCAGAAAGGGTGGCTGTTCGGTGGCGAAAGCTCCGGGCATCTCTTGTGTCTCGACCAACACACCACCGGCGACGGCATCATTGCTGCGTTGCAGGTGCTGCAAGCCATGGCGCGTGAAGGCGGTTCACTTACGCAGCAGGTCGGCGATCTGCAAATGTACCCCCAGAAGATGGTTAACGTACCTCTGAAACCCGGTACCGACTGGCGAAATCATGCAGGGCTGAAAGCGGCTCAACAGGAAGTTGAAGCGATGCTGGATGGGCGCGGGCGTGTCTTGATACGAGCATCTGGAACCGAGCCAAAGCTGCGGCTGATGGTGGAAGCTCAAGACGAGAATCTTGCACAAGAGGGCGTGAACCGATTGGTTGCGGTGAATTTGGCCAACCCGTAACCCGCACGTCAAAGTCCTGACACAATGCCCGCCCATAATGGCGGGCATTGTTCCTTCAGCGAGTGCCAAGCCATGTTGGAAACGTACGACCGTATCCTAGTTTCGAACGCCCCAATGCCGTTGCCCACGTTGGCTGCAGGCAGTTTGGAGCTGGTAGTAGCCACCACCAGTGAGGAAGTCGAGGCGCTTCAGCGCCTCAGGTACAAGGTATTCTCAGAAGAGTTGAATGCCGTTTTCCCCGCATCGGCGGAAGGCATTGATACCGACGAGTACGATGCTTGGTGCCTGCATCTTATGGTGCGCGACCAGTCCACCGGGCAAGTGGTAGGTACCTACCGATTGCTCACGCCTTCAAGTGCGGCACATCTGGGCGGCTACTACTCCGAATCCGAATTTGACCTTTCCGCGATGGAACCGCTGCGCCACCTGGTACTGGAACTGGGGCGCACATGCATCCACCCTGACTACCGAAACGGCGTTGTGATCATGCTGTTATGGGCCGGGATCGCTGGCGTCGTGCGGCACCTGGGCTTGCGGTATGTACTGGGCTGCGCCAGTGTCAGCCTCCGTGACGGGGGTGCCACAGCCACCACAGTCTGGCATGAGGCTCAGCGCAGTTGGGCACAGTCGCGGCCGTCGCCATGGTTAAGCCCGCTGCATCCTTACCCGGTGAGCCGACTCGATCCGCATTTGCCAGCGCGCACGCCGCCTTTGATCAAGGGATACCTCAAAGCGGGCGCCCGCATCTGCGGGGAACCGGCGTGGGACCCCGATTTCAACACAGCCGACTTTCCGGTTTTTCTCGACGTCGAGCAAATGGATATGCGATATCGGCGCCACTTAGGCATCGCGTAAGCGGCCATGAACACACAAGGCGGTTGACTGGCAGCGACAATGCCCGCCCCGCTTAGTGGGTGGTGGGCTCGACGTGTATGGAAAAGCCTGCCTTCTTCCATTCGCTGCGTTCGCTTTCCAAGGAGTAGGCGGTAAGCGGGCGCGAGTCGAGCCATTGCTGTGATGCACGGATGGTGATGCGCTTTGAATGCACATGCAGGCGTACCGGCAGATCGCCGGGGTCTTCGCGCCGACGGCACAGGAGTACAGCCAGCCGCAGGCAGAAGAGCGCGAGCCTGCGATTGCGCGAGTCGTCGGGAATACGCTTCGGCAGCTTGCCCTGGTGGCCGAGCGCGAACGCGGAAAGCTGAGCCTGGTCGTAATTCGAGAAGCCCGGCATGTCGGCGTTGCCTAAGATATAGGCGGTATGTTTGTCGTAGTTGGCGTGGGCGATGCTGATGCCGGTTTCGTGCAAATCGGCCACCCAGCCCACAATCCGTTCAAGCTCTTCGGTTTCGCCGTCTCGAGGCAGGCTCAGTTGCGCCAGAAGCTCAAGGGCCACGCGCTTCACACGGTCAGCCTGACGAATATCAACGTGGTAGCGCCGCATGAACTGCCTAACAGTTTCGTCGCGTTTGTCGTGCTTTGAGTCGCGCCCCAGCAAGTCGTAAAGAACACCCATTCGCAACGCCCCCTCACCCGGTAGCATCACCTTGATGCGCAGTTCGAGAAAGGCGGCGAGCATGATCGCCAGGCCGCCGGCCAGCACTACCGCGCGGTCGGGCTTGAGGCCCGGCAGCGTATCCATATCGACCCCGCCGTCAGTAACCAGCTTGTTCTTTAGCCGTTCGAGGCCATCGCGCGTGATGCCTTTGCGCGACATGCCGGTCTCGTCCAATATGGCGATGAGGCCTTTTGCCGTGCCCGATGACCCATAGGCTTCCTGCCAACCGGTGCGTTTGTACTGTCGGGCAATGGTTTCGAGTTCGCGGCGCGCCGCCATCACGGCCTGCTGCATGCGTGCTTCGGTGATGACGCCGTCGGGAAAGAAACGCCGGGTGTAGCTGACGCAGCCCATGAACAGCGACTTCATGTGCAGGGGACGGAACTCTTGGCCGATGATGACCTCGGTTGATCCACCGCCGATGTCGATCATTAGACGGCGATATGGGGAAGGCGGGAGCTCATGCGTAACACCGGTGAAGATCAGGCGTGCTTCTTCTTGGCCCGAGATGATCTCTATGGGGAAGCCCAGCGCATCTTCAAGCTTTGGCAGAACGTCTTGTGCATTGCTGGCGATACGCAGCGTGTTGGTGGCTACTGCGCGTATGCGGTTAGGGTGGAATCCTTCAATGCGCTCGCCGAAGCGCTTCAATGCAACGACCGCGCGGTCGATCGAAGCGTCGTCGAGTTCGTTGTCGGGGCCCAGGCCCGCGGCCAGACGAACGTGTTCTTTCAGCCGGTCGATGGCGTAAATCTGGGCCACGCCGGCATGTTGCACCACGCGCCCAATCGAGAGCCGAAAGCTGTTGGAGCCAAGGTCGACGGCGGCGAGAAGCGATTCCATGAGAAGACTCTTTGCACAGGACACGGGCGATTATAGTTTCACACGGCGCCGGCGCTTGGGGGTGGTGTCACATAACGGTAAGATTCTTGCAGTAAAAGAGAATGTTTCCCTCCTGTCATCGCCGCCATGCTGCCTAACGCTACCGATCCTAGCCTGCTCAATCGTGAACTGTCGCTGCTCAAGTTCAATGAACGGGTGCTTGCTATGGCGGAGCGAGACGATGTGCCACTGATCGAGCGACTGCGCTACTTGTGCATTGTCGGCTCGAATCTCGATGAGTTTTTCGAGATCCGCATTGCTAGTCTGAAGGAACAACAGCAGCAGAATCCCGACCAAATCGGAGCCGACGGCTATACACCGGATGCCGCTTTCGAGCGCATACATGTGGCCACGCATATTTTGGTCGCACGCCAGAACGAATTGCTCACGGAATCGATTCTGCCCGCCCTGAGGAACGAAGGTATCGATTTGATGGCGAGCCGCGATTGGAACGAGGCCACGCGGCAGTGGGCACACACCATGTTCATACGCGACGTGATTCCGCTGCTCACCCCAATCGGGCTTGACCCGGCACACCCGTTTCCACGCGTTTACAACAAGAGCCTGAACTTTATTGTGCCGCTGTCGGGTACCGATGCCTTCGGGCGCAGCGCCTCCATTGCGATTCTTCAGGCGCCCCGGGCGCTGCCGCGCATTGTGAAGGTGCCGGTTGAAGTGTGCGGAGTGCCCCATGGCTTTGTGCTGCTCACTGCATTGATTCGTGCATTCATCGCCGAGCTTTTCCCCGGGCTCGAGGTCAAGGGCTGTTATCAGTGGCGGGTTACACGCAACAGCGACCTGTTCGTTGACGAGGAAGAAATCACCAACTTACGCCACGCGCTACAAGGCGAGCTTTCACAACGCAACTTCGGGGCAGCGGTGCGGCTCGAAATCGACGACTCGGTGCCACCCGACCTGGAGCTCTTCCTTCAGAACGAGTTCCGGCTCTCGCCTCATGACACGTATCGGGTAAGCGGCCCGGTAAATCTCGCGCGCCTGATGCAACTGTGCAATGCCGTCGACCGGCCCGATCTGTCGTTCTCGCCGTATCGCGCGCCCGTACCCTCGCCTTTCGACGTGGTGGGCGACCAGCCCACAGAGCTTTTTGCGGCACTTTCGCGCCAGGATCAGCTACTTCATCACCCGTATCAGTCGTTCCAGCCGGTGCTCGATTTTCTGACTGCCGCAGCGTCCGACCCGAACGTGGTGGCCATCAAGCAGACGATTTACCGTACGGGCGAAGACTCGGAACTGATGCGGCTGTTGGTCGCGGCGGCCAAGGCCGGCAAGGAAGTCACCGTGGTTGTGGAGCTAATGGCGCGGTTCGATGAGCAAACCAATATCAATTGGGCGGCCAAGCTTGAAGAAGTGGGGGCGCATGTCAGCTACGGGGTAGTGGGGCACAAGACGCACGCGAAGATGCTGCTGGTGTTGCGTCGCGAGGGCGGTCGCATCAAACGTTACGGCCACGTGGGTACTGGAAACTACCATCCGCGCACAGCCAAGCTCTATACCGACTTTGGCTTGATGACCGCTGATCAACGCTTGTGCGAAGACATGGACAAGGTGTTCTCGCTGCTTACGGGCCTGGGTGCGCGCCGCCCACTGAGCATGTTGTTGCAGTCGCCGTTTACGCTGCACGACACCATGGTGGCGAAGGTACGTGCCGAAGCGGAGTCGGCACGCGCCGGCCGGCGGGCGCGCATCATGGCCAAAATGAACTCGTTGCTTGAACCGCTTATTATCGAAGAGCTGTACAAGGCGAGCCAGGCCGGCGTGAAGATCGACCTGATCGTGCGCGGGGCGTGTGCCTTGCGCGCTGGTGTACCGGGCCTTTCAGAGAACATTCGGGTGCGTTCCATCGTGGGGCGGTTTCTTGAGCACTCGCGGGTCTTTTACTTCTACGCCAACGGCACTGAGGATGTTTACCTTTCGTCGGCCGACTGGATGGACCGGAACTTCTTTCGCCGTGTCGAGATCGCCGTCCCGGTGCTTGATCGCCGCCTGAAGCGGCGGGTGATTCGCGAATCGTTCACGCTTGCACTGCGCGATAATCAGCTTGCCTGGAAAGCTCGGCCGAACGGCAGCTACACGCGAGTTCGCAGCCGGGGCAGGGAAGTGAATATTCACCATGTCCTGATGGACGACCTGGGCGGTGCGCGCCGTGGCGCGCGGGGGTAAAGGGCCCGGTCGTCGCGCCTTCGAGCGCGAATCAACACGGCCCAGACAGTCTGCACACGCCTTGCTGCGCACTGTCACGAACATGTCATATAACTGCCGTACTATGCCTTCTGTACCCCGAGTTAACCCTGAGTCATCGGTACGTCAAGAGGACACCATTCATGATCAAACGCGTATTCAAACAACTTTCAGTCGGTGTGGCCCTGTCGGCAGCGGCCCTGACCGCACAAGCCGTCGACATCACCGGCGCCGGCGCTTCGTTCCCATTCCCGATCTATGCGAAGTGGGCAGCGCAATACCAGCAAGAGACTAAAGCCCGCATCAACTATCAGTCGATCGGATCCGGCGGTGGGCAACAGCAAATCATTGCCCGTACCGTGGATTTCGGCGCGTCCGATGACCCGATGAAAGCGGCTGACTTGGAAGAACACAACCTGCTGCAGTTCCCCGCCATCATTGGCGGCGTCGTGCCGGTTCTCAACGTAGACGGCATCGCACCGGGCGAACTGAAACTGTCGGGCGAGGTGCTGGCCAACATTTACCTGAACAAGATCACGAAGTGGGATGATCAGGCCATCAAGGCGCTGAACCCCGACCTCAAGCTTCCCAGCGCTTCGATCATTGTCGTACACCGTTCCGACGGTTCGGGCACGACCTTTAACTGGACCAACTACCTTTCCAAGGTCTCGCCCGATTGGAAAGAGACTGTAGGCGAAGGCAAGGCTGTAAAGTGGCCCGTTGGTCAAGGCGGCAAGGGTAACGAAGGCGTCGCCGCGTACGTGCGTCAGCTGAAGAACTCGATCGGTTACGTTGAGTATGCCTACGCCAAGCAGAACAAGTTGTCATGGGCACAGATGCAGAACAAAGACGGCCAGTTCGTGCAGCCCTCGCAAGACTCGTTCGCTGCAGCTGCAGCAAATGCCGATTGGAACAGCGTGCCGGGTATGGGCGTGGTGCTCACCGACGAACCCGGTGCTGAATCCTGGCCTATCACTGCAGCCAGCTTCATCCTGATGCAGAAGTCGCAAGGGAAGCCCGAAAACGGCAAGGCCGTTCTGGAATTCTTCGACTGGGCGTTCAAGAACGGTGGCGACATGGCTGCTGAACTCGACTACGTGCCCATGCCTGAATCGGTCGCAAACCAGATTCGCGACATCTGGAAGACGGACGTCAAAGCCCAAGACGGTGCAGCCATCTGGAAGTAACAGTAAAATCGGGCTCACCCGGCCTAGTCCGGGCTGAGAAGGACGGCGCTGCAAGGTTCTTGAGCGCCGTCCTGTTCGTATAAGAAATCCTTGTTTATGCACTGCTTTTCCACCGGTGTAACGCCAAAGCTCCTGTCATGAAGAGTCACTCGAACGCGCTGATGGACCTGTTGTTTAAGAACCTGACGCGCACCTTTGCGTTCCTGGTGTTCAGTCTCCTGGCGGCCATCATGGCGTCGCTGGTCTGGGGCAGCCGAGAATCGATCGCAGAGTATGGTCTTTCCTTTCTCTGGACCAATGACTGGGATCCGGTACGTGGGATCTATGGGGCGCTCGTTCCGATCACGGGCACGTTGCTGACCTCGCTCATTGCTCTTGTCATTGCTGTGCCGATCTCCTTTGGCATCGCGATGTTCCTCACGGAACTGTCTCCCACCTGGCTGCGGCGCCCGCTGGGTACGGCAATCGAGATGCTCGCTGCCATTCCATCCATCATCTATGGCATGTGGGGCCTGTTTGTCTTCGTGCCGATTTTCCAGCAGTACGTCCAGCCCCACGTCATCGATTTCTTCGACGGAATTCCGGTACTGGAACAATTCTTCGGGGGCCCGCCGTTTGGCATCGGTGTGTTTACAGCCGGCCTTATTCTTTCCATCATGATCATCCCGTTCATCGCCGCAGTGATGCGCGACGTGTTCGAGCTGGTGCCACCCTTACTTAAAGAATCTGCGTACGGCTTGGGCAGCACGACATGGGAAGTGATCTGGAAAGTGGTGCTGCCTTACACGCGTAGCGGCGTGATCGGTGGAATCATGCTCGGGCTGGGGCGCGCGCTCGGAGAAACCATGGCGGTCACTTTCGTAATCGGCAACTCCTTCAACCTGCCAAACTCGATTTTCGCGCCGTCCAATTCCATTGCATCGGCACTGGCCAACGAGTTCAACGAGGCGGGGGGCATGCAGAAGTCGGCGCTGCTCGAGCTGGGTCTGATCCTCTTCCTGATCACGACTGTTGTGCTCGCGTTCTCGAAGGTGCTGTTGCTGCGCCTGTCCAAATCCCAAGGAACCTCGCACTGAGCGGGGAGACAGCCATGTTTGATTCCAATTCCACCGTCAGCCTCTCGAATCGGGTTTACCGGCGCCGAACCGCCGTCAATAGGGTGATGCTGACGCTGTCGAGTGCCGCCGTCATATTCGGGCTGTTCTGGCTGTTCTGGATTATTCTCACCCTGCTCACGAAGGGCGCTTCCGCCTTAACGATTACATTGCTTACGCAGCCCACGCCGCCTCCCGGGGCCGACGGGGGTCTGCTCAACGCGATTGTTGGCAGCGTGCTGATGGCCGCAGTGGCGACCTTGCTCGGCACGCCTATCGGCGTCTTGGCCGGAACCTACCTGGCCGAGTATGGCAGTCGCGGTTGGCTGGCGCCTGCCACGCGCTTCCTGAACGACGTGCTGCTGTCTGCGCCGTCGATTGTGATCGGCCTCTTCATCTACGCGGTGTATGTCGCGCAGGTCGGCCACTATTCCGGTTGGGCCGGTGCGTTGGCCCTTGCCATCATCGTTGTGCCAGTCGTGGTGCGTTCTACCGACAACATGCTGCTTCTGGTACCAAACAGCTTGCGTGAAGCCGCTGCCGCGCTGGGCTGCCCCAAATGGCGCATCATCACCTTGATCTGCTACCGGGCCGCGCGCTCGGGCATGATCACCGGAGTGCTGCTGGCCATTGCGCGTATCTCGGGCGAGACCGCGCCTTTGCTCTTTACCGCACTTAACAACCAGTTCATGTCACTGAACATGAACGCGCCCATTGCCAACCTGCCGGTGGTGATCTTTCAGTATGCCGCCAGCCCGTTCGAAGACTGGAACCGTCTTGCCTGGGCCGGTGCGGTGCTCATCACCTTGCTCGTGCTCGGCATCAACATCCTTGCGCGCAGCCTATTCCGCAATAAATAAGCTCAAGGCGGCTGTGCCGCCCGGAACTACGAAATGACTATTCCTGCCACTGCCGACCCCATCAAGCTCGATGTTAAGAATCTGAACTTCTACTATGGCAATTTCAAAGCCATTAACGATGTCAGCATGTCGATTCGCCAGAACAAGGTGACGGCGTTCATTGGGCCATCGGGTTGCGGCAAATCCACCTTGCTGCGCACGTTCAACCGCATGTTCGAGCTCTACCCCGGGCAGCGTGCCGAAGGCCAGATACTGCTCGACGGTGATGACCTTCTGGCATCGAAAGTCGATATCTCGCTTATCCGGGCCAAGATTGGCATGGTGTTCCAGAAGCCCACGCCGTTTCCCATGAGCATTTACGACAATGTCGCCTTCGGCGTGCGGCTGTTCGAAAAGCTCAGCAAGGCCGAGATGGATGAGCGAGTAGAGTGGGCGCTGAGCAAGGCCGCGCTCTGGACCGAGGTAAAAGACAAGCTCGGCCAAAGCGGCAACAGCCTCTCGGGCGGGCAACAGCAGCGCCTGTGCATTGCGCGCGGCGTGGCGATCAAGCCCGAGGTGCTGTTGCTCGACGAACCCTGCTCGGCCCTC
>CAZPYF010000065.1:0-10960 GCA_964590015.1 uncultured Burkholderiaceae bacterium | reverse complement strand
CAGCGCCCATACCGTGGGAAGCCGATCGCTTCTACAACCAGCCGGGCATGATTGAACACGCGCTGTCACTGAATACCTGGCCGGTGGGCACCGGCCCCTTCATGATGGCCGAGTCGATCATCAATCGGCGCCACGTGCTCGAACGCAATCCCCACTACAGGGGCGAGCCGTACCCGTGTGAGGGCGAACCAGGTGATGAAGAGGCGGGCCTGCTGAACGATTGCGGCGAACTCACGCCGTTCATCGACCGCGCGGTATTCCACCTCGAAAAGGAAAGCGTGCCCTTGATGGGCAAGTTCATTCAAGGGTATTACGACATCCCTGAAGTGGGGCGAGGCGACTACGGTGCCGCCATGACCGTTGCGGCTTCTGATTCCGCTGAGAAGGCGGCGCTCTACGCCGACCACGGTATTCAGATTCACACGACCACCGAGGCGCAGCTCTACTACCTGGGTTTCAACTGGCGAGATCCCGTAGTGGGCCTGGGTGACACGCCCGAGCAGCAGGAGCGCAATCGCAAATTGCGTCAGGCGTTGAGCATCGCGTTCGACTGGGAACAGTTCATTGCCATCTTCCTGAACGACCAAGGTACACCAGCCCATGGGCCGATTCCGCCGGGCATATTGGGCCACCAGCCCTTGCCCGAGGGCGTGAATCGTCAGGTGTACTCGCTGGACGACGGCCGGCCCAAGCGTCGGCCGCTCGACGACGCTCGCCGCTTGCTTGCCGAGGCAGGCTACCCCGATGGGCGCGACGCCGAGACCGGTCGACCCCTGATTCTGCATTTTGATTCGGCGGGCGGTATGGGCTCGAGCCCGATGCTCGACTGGATGCGCCGCCAGCTTGGCATGCTGAACATTCAGCTTGAAGTGCGTGCCACAGACTACAACCGCTTCCAGGACAAAATGCGTAACGGCACCGCACAGATGTTCATGTGGGGCTGGGTGGCCGATTACCCCGACGCAGAGAACTTCCTGTTCCTGCTTTATGGCCCCAACGCCAAGGCCGAAGGCGGCGGCGAAAACGCGTCCAACTATCGGAACGAAGAGTTCGATCGGCTTTTTGAGGAAATGCGTTTTCTTGATGACGGCCCGCGCAAGGCCGAGGTAGTGCGACGCATGGTCGAGATCGTGCAGCACGATACGCCGTGGATGTTTGGCTATTACCCTGCCTCCGGCGGCGCGTATCAGGCCTGGGTGGGTAACGCCAAGCCGTCTCAGATGGTGCGTAACACCCTGCAGTATTACCGGCTCGAGCCGGCCTTGCGGGCCGCGAGTGTCAGCACGTGGAATCAACCCGTGTGGTGGCCGTTGCTGCTCGTGCTTGCCGCGCTGATCGCCGGCGCTGCGGTGGCGTGGCGCCAGGTGCGCCGTCGGGAAGCCGCCGTTGTAGCGCTTGACACTCCGCCTGCCCAGCCCACCACTGTCGAGGGGCGCCAATGATCGTCTATATCTTCCGTCGCCTGCTTTATGGGGCGCTGATTCTGTTGGGCGTGAATCTGCTCACGTTTGTGCTGTTCTTCGCCGTGAACACCCCCGACGACATGGCGCGGCTCGCTATCGGAGGCCAGCGTGTCAACGCGGAAGCCATTGAACGCTGGAAGGCGCAACGCGGCTACGACAAACCCCTGATCTACAACGCACAGGCTCAGGGCGCTGAGCGCTTTACCGACACCATTTTCTACGACCGCTCCGTACCGTTGCTGCGCTTCGATTTCGGCTTTTCAGATGAGGGCCGCGACATCAGTCAGGAAATACGTACGCGCATGATGCCCAGCCTGATGCTGGCGATTCCCACCTTCATACTTGGCCTGTTGGTGAGCGTGTCCTTCTCGCTGCTGCTGGTGTATTTCAAAGGTACACGTCTTGATTTTGCGGGGGTCGTGGTCTGCGTGGTGCTGCTTTCCATTTCGAGTCTGTTCTACATCATTGCCGGGCAGTGGCTATTCGCCAAGATCCTGAAGTGGGTGCCTTATTCGGGGTATGTGGAAGGATGGGGCAGCTTACGGTTTCTTGCTTTGCCTGTGTTGGTGGGGGTCATCTCCGGGCTGGGGGCCGAATCGCGCTTTTACCGCAGCCTGTTTCTTGAAGAAAGCAACAAGGACTACGTGCGAACTGCGCGCGCCAAGGGCCTTGCCGAACGAGTCGTTCTCTTTCGCCATGTGCTGCGAAACGCCATGCTGCCCATTCTTACCGGAACGGTGTCGGCCATACCCCTGCTCTTCATGGGCAGCCTCATTGCCGAATCGTTCTTCGGTATTCCCGGTTTGGGCAGCTACACCATCGATGCCATCAACGCGCAAGATTTCTCGATCGTGCGCGCGATGGTGTTCCTGGGGGCCGCGCTGTATATCGTAGGCCTGATCTTGGCCGATGTGTCGTACACGCTGGCCGATCCACGCATTCGATTCGAGTAAACGACATGCCGAAATTCGTGATTCTCTGGACCGATGCCTTCGTACTGCTTACCACGCTGGCGGTGCTGGTGCAGATCGTTCGGCTGCGCCGTCGACCCACCATGGCTGCCGGCTGGCGCCAGGTATTCCGCCGCCCGTCGGCCATGTCGGCCGGTGTGGTGCTGGCCTGCTTCGCCCTTATCGGTATTCTCGACTCCATTCATTACCGGCCGCTGTTGCCACCCGCGCCGGGCGCTGCTGAACAACAGGCAGTCCATTCGCCGATCACACGCTCCGCTCTCGATGCGGTGCTCGATCTTACCCAGCTCGCCAAGCGCGAGCGCACGTATTCCGCTCCGCTGGCCTTGCAGCAATTCACCAAGGAGTCTTGGCTGGTTGATGGGGAAGTCGTGCGCGACTATCCGCGCCTGAAGTATGCCGGGGTACATCTTGCCGACGACTCCGAACGGGGCGCGGACTTGTTGCGACGCGTCTTCGTCGGGCTTCTTGCGGGGCTGGCCGCTACGGCGCTGCTGGCGGGGGTCATGAGCGTATTGCATGGCCGCCGGCGGGGTGGCTGGGCGGCCGGCTGGCGGTGGTGGTGGCGGGAGTCGGATCTGCCGTGGAGAGCGTTCTGGATCACCGCCGGCGTCGTGGCCGTCGTGGCGGGCGTTACCTTGACCCTGGCCGCCGACTATCACGTGCTGGGTACCGATCGCACGGGGAACGATGTGTTGTGGCTTTCCTTGAAGAGCGTGCGCACCGCGCTGGTGATCGGCCTGCTCACGACCTTTGCCATGCTGCCCCCGGCCATTGTGTTCGGCATTACGGCGGGCTACTTCAAAGGCAAGGTCGACGACGTGGTGCAGTACGTGTACACGACGCTCACTTCGATTCCCGGCGTGCTGCTGGTGGCGGCCTGCGTACTGATGATGCAGGTGTATATCGACAACAATCCCGAACTTTTCGATACGGTAGCGGCCCGTGCCGACCTGCGGCTCTTTCTGCTGTGCCTCATTCTCGGCCTGACCGGCTGGGCCGGGCTGTGCCGTCTGCTACGCGCGGAAACGCTGAAGCTGCGTGAGCTTGAGTATGTACAGGCGGCGCGTGCGTTTGGTGTGAGCCACTGGCGCATCATGCGGCGCCATCTTCTGCCCAATGTGATGCATATCGTGCTGATCACCATGGTGCTTCAGTTTTCAGGCCTGGTTCTTTATGAGGCTGTGCTGTCTTACTTGGGTATTGGTGTGGATCCGAGCACGCCCTCGTACGGCACCATGATCGACGCCGCCCGCACGGAAATGTCGCGCGACCCGATGATCTGGTGGAATTTGCTCGCGGCGTTCGTGTTTTTGCTGACGCTGGTGCTGTCGGCCAACATCTTTGCCGATGCCGTGCAAGACGCATTCGACCCGCGGATGCGGCGCATTCAGCCCCGGCGAATGGGCGCGCGCGTAAAGGGAGCGGCTGATGCATAACACCAGCGCCGTCATCGGCAGCCGTGTGCTGGATGTCAGCGGCCTGAGCGTAGGCATCGAATCTGAGGCAGGGCTGCATCTGGCCGTTTCCACACTCAGCCTTGCCATCAGCGCCGGCGAAACCTTCGCGCTCGTGGGCGAATCGGGCAGCGGCAAAAGCATGACGGCCATGGCGCTGCTGCGGCTTCTGCCCGAAGCGGCGACCTTGCGGGCGGGGCGCATCATGCTGGGCGACACCGAGTTAACCCGCCTGCCCGAACGTGACATGCGCCGTATTCGGGGTGGCCAAGTGGGAATCATCTTTCAGGAGCCGTCGACCTGCCTGAATCCCGTGCTGACCATCGGCAAGCAGATCGAAGAAACGCTGCGCCTGCATACCGCCCTGCGCGGCGCGGCGCTGCGTGAGCGGGCGGTGCGGTGGCTGGAGCGTGTGGGCATTCCGGAACCTGAGCGGCGGCTCGACGATTATCCGTTCCAGTTTTCTGGGGGGCAGAAACAGCGCATCATGATCGCCATGGCGCTGGCGGCCGAGCCACGGCTGCTGATTGCCGACGAACCCACCACTGCGCTCGACGTGACCGTTCAGAATCAGATTCTTGATCTGCTACGCGACATACAGCGCGAGCTGGGTCTGGCGATTCTGCTCATCACACATGACCTTGCGGTGGTGAAGAAGGTCGCCCAGCACGTTGCCCTCATGCGTCATGGGAAAATTGTTGAGCTGCGTGATGCCGACGGCTTCTTCGCCGACCCGCAGCATCCTTACGCCCGTGAGTTGCTCAACGCTATCCCGTCAATGGAACGGCGCAAACGCCCCGTTGTCGTTGCCAAGGGCGACCCCGTGCTTGATGTGAATGACCTGACCGTACGCTACGTGAAGCGCCGCGCATTCCTGCGGCGATCGGCGGGCGTCGAGGTCTTGAAGGGCGTGAGCTTTTCACTGCATGCAGGTGAGACCCTCGCCTTGCTGGGGGGTTCCGGCTGCGGTAAGACGACAGCGGCGAAGGCACTGCTTGGTCTGCTCGACGGGCAAGCGGTGGTAGGGGGGCAGATTCAGCTACACGGTGAGAACATTAAAGATGTACGTGGCGCCGCGCTCAAGGCAATGCGGCGGCGCGTACAGATCGTCTTCCAGGACCCTTACGCATCGCTCGACCCGCGCATGCTGGTGGGCGAAATCCTGGCAGAAGGCATGGCCGCACTGCGCCCCGAATGGTCGCGAGCCGAGCGTGACGAGCGCGCCGTTCAAATGCTTGAACAGGTCGGGCTGCCCACTGATGCGGTGCGGCGTTATCCGCATGAGTTCTCGGGTGGCCAGCGCCAGCGTATCGCCATTGCCAGAGCGTTGGCGGTTGAGCCGTCGGTACTGGTGTGCGATGAACCCACGTCGGCCCTGGATGTGTCGGTGCAGGCGCAAATTCTTGACCTGCTGCATTCTTTGCAGGAATCTTTGCAGTTGGCTTGTCTGTTCATCACCCACAATTTCGGGGTGGTGGAATACATGGCAGACCGCATCGCGATCATGCACGAGGGGCGCATCGTGGAAGAGGGCTCGGCGCGGCGGGTGCTGGAGTCACCTCAACATGAGCAGACTCGAACGTTGCTTGCCGCTGTACCCCGACTATAGGAGAATGGAACGTCGGCTTGTATCCGGCGTGTTCGCCCCCATCTTGTTGCTATGTCACTGAAAGTATTCGACCTTCAATGCGAACAAAGCCATGTTTTCGAAGGCTGGTTCGCGTCGGCAGATGCCTACGAGGCCCAGAAGGCCGGTGGGCTGCTGTCGTGCCCGGTGTGTCACTCGTCGAACGTCACTCGCAAGGTGTCGGCTGCGCGCCTTAATGTTGGGCACCTGAAGCGCGAACGCTTGAACACGCCGCCCGCTTCTGCCGGCATGCCCGGCTCCTCTGCAAGCAGCCAAGGCTCACAAAACAACGACCTGGCCATGATTCAAGCAGAAGTCATGCGCCATATCCGCAAGGTAGTACGCGAAACGGAAAACGTCGGCGGTCGCTTCGCCGAGGAATCGCGGCGGATTCACTACGGCGAAGCCGAGCAGCGTGCCATTCGCGGCACGGCCACCCCCGAAGAACGAGAAGAACTGGTCGAAGAGGGTATTGCAGTGGTGGCCATACCCGACTTCCTCGACGACGACCGCCTGAACTAGCGGCCGCTTGGGCCTTACGTGGCGCGGCTGCGGTATTCACCCGTGCGGGTGTCGATTTCGATTTTGTCGCCGATATTGCAAAACAGCGGAACGGACACTTCAAAGCCGGTGCTGAGTTTTGCAGGCTTGAGCACCTTGCCCGAGGTATCGCCCTTCACGGCAGGTTCGGTGTATTCGATTTCGCGCACGACAGTGGTGGGCAGTTCCACCGAAATCGCACGGCCTTCATAAAACACCACTTCCACTGTCATACCTTCTTCGAGGTAGTTCAGGGTGTCGCCCATGTTGTCGGCTTCGACTTCGTACTGGTTGTACTCTTCGTCCATGAACACATACATGGGATCGGCGAAGTACGAATAAGTGCATTCCCTGCGATCAAGCAAGACCACTTCGAACTTTTCGTCGGCCTTGTACACGGATTCGCTGGCGGAGCCGGTAAGCAGATTCTTGAACTTGAGCTTGCAGACTGCGGCGTTGCGGCCCGACTTGTTGTATTCGCTCTTCTGGACGACGAGGGGCTCGTTGCCGACCATGATGACGTTGCCCACGCGCAGTTCCTGTGCGGTTTTCATAAACTTCGTTCACTCCGGGGTTTGGCTGCTCCGCTACATCGCGCTGAATAGGGAATACTTCGTTCCCAGGAAAGCCGGAGCAAGGACTTGAAAAACCATAGATTTTAGCGTGTTTGGGCCTGCTCTGTGCAGAAACTCATCAGGTTGTCGGCAAGATCGTTCCGGCTTTCGAGCGCGGCACGCCACGCGAGCGCCTGCTCTTGCCACACACCCCATTGTGGTGCGTTCAGCAAGCGTGGCAGCTGCTCGATCACACTCTTGTCGTCACCTTCGTTCCATGCCCGATTCAGTGCGCAGAACTCGGGCCCGTAGGGCGCGCGCGCGAGCCACGCATCGAGCTTGTCTAGATGCGTGCCTTCTTCCTGTCGGTATGCCTGCCAGATCATCGGCCGGCCCGCCCATATGGCCCGCACGAGCGAATCTTCGCCACGCACGAGGTTCAGATCGGCGCTCCATAACACGCGGTCGAAGATAGGTTGGTCGACAAACGCATGCGTATGGACGCCCACCCGGCCAGGGCGTGCCTCGACGGCCGGCAAGATGGGTGGCGCCACGCCCTCCGGCATCAGCACCAGGGTGTCGCGCTCGTCCAGGCTTAAGGCGGCGATCAGCGCCGACAAAGGTGCCTCGGGGTAGCAGAACACATACACCAGCCGCGCGCCGGCACGCAGGCGCTCGAGCCATGAGGGCGATACGCCGAGCCTGCTCAACAGCGCCATGCGCGCTTCGGGGTCGGCCTGCCATGCATCGCGCTGCGCGCCCAGCTCGGGCTCCCTGAGCAGCCCGCCGGTAGCGGCCGTGAAGCCGGGGAAGAAGAAAAATTTACGCTGGCCACCGGCTTGCAGCGAAGGCCGGCCGTGGCACGACTCGACCCATTCTTCTGCGCTTAAATACTCAAGATTGATCCAGAGATGCCGGCGTGTAATGCCCGCGACATACTCGGGCGGCAGGGTGCAGGCAAAGGCTTCAACGATTACGTCGGCCGGTTCCACATCCGCGGGCGCCTGATCGACCCAGTGTCGAATCTCGATTCCTTCTACGGCTTGAACGAGGGCGTCAGTTTGTACCGAAGGCGCAATGTGGGCGAATGCCGCGAGGTCGTCGACCCATAGACGAATCGGGCCGGTGTCGGGTCGTGAGGCGAGCCGGCGGGCCAGGCGCCAGCACACGCCGATGTCACCGTAGTTGTCGATGACCCGGCAGAAGAGATCGAAGGATAGCGGCACGGTACCTGGGCGGCCGGCTCAGTGGAAGTGAACCGGTTCCATGTCGGTTTCGTCGGGCAGCTCGGGGTGCATCATTTCGCCCAAAGCGTTGGGGAAGTAGGGCGCCCCGCAGTCATCGCAATATTCCGGCGGCTGAATACCGGGCAGACGCCGAACCTCGGCCACCCCCAGCTCTTTCAGCAGAGCAGCAATGGCTTCGGGGGCGTCGATCTGGTCGCTTTCAATGGCGTCGATGATGGCTTCTTCCTTGCTAAGAACCGGCCATACGCAACCGTAGATCACCTCATTGTTGGTGCGCGCCGAAAAGCCGATGCGGAATTCTTCCACACCCCCTGTGCCGCACGCGATGATGGCCGCCCGCAGTTCTGCACCCGGCAGATTGGCAGCGGTTTGCAGCCAGGTGACGGCGGCACGCAATGCCATGGGCCGAATACGGCGATCAGCTTCGCGATTGGTGGTGTAGTAGGCATCGGGCAGTAGCACTTCGACCTGGCAGCCTGTGAACAGGCCGCCTACCAGGTCGAGCACGCAGGAAGACCAAGCTTTCTCGGCCCGTTCGCGGCCTTCCAGTGCCGAAGCTTCGGGATCTTGCCAGCGGAAAACCGGCTGACCTTTAGGCACCGCGATGGCGGCTACCGCAAACCGGGCGTCGGCCAGCATGCCTTCCGTGTCGCCAGGATCGCCCGTGGAGCAGGGTTCTGTGGAACTGCCGATCGCCAGCGCCCCCAGGCGTTGTGCCCAGTTGCGGGTTTCTTGAAAGGTGCGCGGCATCTGATCGAAGGTGACCAGATGCGGCATCATGGCTATGCGGGCGCTTTCAACGGCGACCGTTGCCGCCAGGCCGTCAAGCAAGCCTTGATGCTGCGCGGGTGTGAGTTGCCCTTGGGGCAGGCGATAGCGGGTCCAGGCAATGATGGGCGCAGAGACGAGCAGAACGTCGTACTCGACGCCTTCGTGAGCCAGCACCACCGATTCGGAACAGGTTTCGGCTTGCTCGACAAGAATTTCGTACACGTTGAGGTCGTCTTGCACCAGGGCATCGAGAACGTCTTCGAGCGTTTTAGACTTTTTGCCCCCGAGCATTTTCGAGATGAGGCGTGCGAGCTCTTCTTCCCAGTAGACGTCTTCAAGGCGGCTACCAGAGCGGGCCAGCGCCTGGCCCAGTGAAATAAGGCGCTTGGCATCGCGCGTCAGACGGATAGCAGGGGTGTCGGACATACCTGAGACTTGAAACCTTTACCTTGTATTCGGGACGGAAATCGGCCCGCATACGCTAGTGTAACCCGCGGCCCGTGCAACGTAAGATCGCGTCAGTGCTTTGTCCAAGCGTGGTTTTGCGGTCTCGGCTGGCCATGACGCGGGCATGAAAAAGGCCCCCGGCGTGATGCCGAGGGCCCGGGGAAACCGCTCACCGGAACCCATAGAGCGCCGGTGTTGCGGTGACTCTGCTTAGACGCCGACCGAATCCGCCATTTCCACGTATTCTTCGATTTGATCGAAGTTCAGGTACTGGTAGATCTCGTCGCTGCTCTCGTTGATGACACCCATGTCGGCCATGTATTCCGCACGAGTCGGAATGCGGCCCAGGCGCGAGCAAATGGCGGCCAGTTCGGCCGAACCCAGGTAAACGTTGGTGTTCTTGCCCAGCCGGTTCGGGAAGTTGCGGGTGCTGGTCGACATCACCGTTGCTCCTTCACGGACCTGTGCCTGGTTACCCATGCACAACGAGCAACCCGGCATTTCGGTGCGGGCGCCGGCCGTGCCGAAGACGCCGTAGTGGCCTTCTTCAGTGAGCTGTTGGGCGTCCATCTTGGTGGGCGGAGCCACCCAAAGCTTCACCGGAATGTCGCGTTTGCCTTCAAGCAGTTTCGACGCCGCGCGGAAGTGGCCAATGTTGGTCATGCAGCTGCCGATAAACACTTCGTCGATCTTGGCGCCGGCCACATCGGAAAGCGTCTTCACATCGTCGGGGTCGTTCGGGCATGCCACGATCGGCTCGATGATTTCGTCCATGTCGATTTCGATGACGGCGGCGTACTCGGCGTCGGCATCGGGTTCGAGCAATTGCGGATCAGCCAGCCAGGCTTCCATGGCCTTGATGCGGCGTGCGAGCGAGCGCTCGTCTTCGTAGCCGTTGGCGATCATCCACTTGAGCATCACGATGTTGCTGTTGATGTACTCGATGATCGGTTCCTTGTTCAGGTGTACCGTACACCCGGCGGCGGAGCGCTCGGCCGAAGCGTCGGAGAGCTCGAACGCCTGCTCAACCTTTAGATCGGGCAAGCCTTCGATTTCAAGGATACGGCCGGAGAACACGTTCTTCTTGCCTTGCTTTGCGACGGTCAGGTGGCCTTCCTTGATAGCGTAGTAAGGAATGGCGTTGACCAGGTCACGCAGCGTGACGCCCGGCTGCAACTTGCCCTTGAACCGTACCAAGACAGACTCAGGCATATCGAGCGGCATGACGCCGGTGGCGGCGGCAAAGGCAACCAGGCCGGAGCCTGCGGGGAAGCTGATGCCAATGGGGAAGCGGGTGTGCGAGTCGCCGCCCGTGCCGACCGTGTCGGGCAGGAGCATGCGGTTCAGCCAGCTGTGGATCACGCCGTCGCCGGGGCGCAGCGAGATGCCGCCACGTGTGCTGATAAAGTCAGGCAACGTGTGGTGGGTCGTGACGTCGACGGGTTTCGGATACGCGGCCGTGTGGCAGAACGACTGCATGACGAGGTCTGCCGAGAAGCCGAGGCAAGCCAGGTCTTTCAGTTCGTCGCGGGTCATGGGGCCGGTTGTATCTTGGCTGCCCACGGAAGTCATAAGCGGCTCGCAATACGTGCCGGGGCGCACGCCCTGACCTTCAGGCAGACCGCATGCGCGGCCAACCATCTTCTGAGCCAGGCTGAAGCCCTTGCCGGAGTCTTCCGGATTGTTCGGCAGGCGGAACAGGGTGGACACCGGCAGGCCCAGGGCTTCGCGAGCCCGGGCGGTGAGGCCGCGGCCAATGATCAGCGGAATGCGGCCGCCGGCACGCACTTCGTCGAACAGCACTTCCGATTTCACTTCGAACTCGGCAATGACTTCGCCGTTCTTGATGGCCTTGCCTTCATAGGGGCGCAGTTCGATGACGT
>CAZPYF010000064.1:0-11118 GCA_964590015.1 uncultured Burkholderiaceae bacterium | reverse complement strand
AATTGAAGACGCGTCATGAATGATTCGGAGATTCGATGAACATGGCATCGCCGTAACTGAAGAAGCGATACCGGGATTGCACGGCGTGCGCGTAGGCACGGCGAATGGGCTCCATGCCGGCCAGGGCCGAGACAAGCATGAGCAGCGTGGATTGCGGAAGGTGGAAGTTCGTGATCAGGGCGTCGACTAGCTCGAAGCGGTAGCCCGGCGTAATGAACAGGCGTGTGTCGCCTTCCACATGGGTGCCTGCTGCGGCATCCCTAAGGCTGGCTGCAGCGGATTCGAGGGCGCGCACGCTGGTCGTGCCTACGGCAATCACCCGGCCGCCGCGTTCGCGCGTGCGGCGAATCTGTTCGAGCGTATCGGGCTGTACATGGTACCGCTCTGCGTGCATCACATGCTCGCTCAAGCGCTCCACGCGCACCGGTTGAAACGTGCCGGCGCCCACGTGCAGGGTGACAAACGCTGACTCGACACCCTGGGCGGCCAGGGTCGCCAGCATGGCGTCGTCGAAATGCAGGCCGGCTGTAGGCGCCGCCACGGCGCCGGGCTCGCGTGCGTATACGGTTTGATATCGAGCGTCGTCTTCCTGATCGGCGGCGTGGGTAATGTAGGGCGGTAGCGGCGTGCTGCCGTGCTGCGCCAACAGTGTCAGGACATCGTCGTTGAATTCCAGCGCAAACAGTTCACCTTCGCGACCCGTCACAGTGGCTTGCACGGCCCCGTCGGCCAAAATGAGCCGTGTGTCAGGCCGAGGCGATTTGCTGGCACGCACATGCGCCAGCGCTGCACGGGCTGACACGATGCGCTCCACTAACACTTCAACGCGGCCCCCGGTTTCTTTGCGACCTGCAAGTCTCGCCTTGATTACACGGGTGTCGTTGAAGACCAGCAGGTCGCCGGCGCGCAGCAGGGCGGGCAGCTCGATGAACTGGCGATCATGCAGCGCGCTCAGGCGATCAAGGTGCAGCAAACGGCTGCCACTGCGCTCGGCAGCGGGGGTTTGCGCGATCAACTCGGGAGGCAGCTCGTAATCGAACTGCGAGAGCTCAAGGTCGGGGTTTACAGACAAAGTGGAGGGCCTCGCCCTGCGGGCATGCTTGAAGAACAGGCCGTATTTTAAGCGGTGTTCGCAATGCGCCCTTTTGTGGGTGCCGATACGGGGTGGGAAGCCGGCCACGCTTTGGTTATGCTGGTATTTTTTGCAGCAGCGACCCCGATGTCTCTTACTTTGCTTTCTTGTTCCCAGGCCGCCTGGCGGCGAGCCCGCCGTGCCGTAGCCGCCGGTGTGGTTGCGTTGGGGTTCACGCCGGTCATGGCGCCCCCGGCGGCCGCGCAAACAATCCAGTCGCTACCGGCTGAAGTGCAGCAAGCCTGGCGCGCTACCCGCTTGCCCGATTCGGCGCTTTCGCTGGTGGCCCATGAGCTGGGCGGGCCGCGCCTGGCGTCTGTGGCCGCCACGTCGCCGCGCAATCCGGCCTCAGTCATGAAGATGGTTACCACCTGGTCGGCGCTTTCCGGCCTGGGGCCCGATTACAGCTGGCGCACCGCCTTTTATGCTCGCCCCGGCGCATCCGTCGACGCAGAAGGTACGTTGTCGGGGCCGCTCTATCTGAAGGCCGGGGGCGATCCGCTGCTCACCATGCATGAGCTCTGGTCACTGCTGCGCGAACTGCGCCTGCGGGGCATCAAGAATGTGTCGGAAGTCGTGGTCGATCGCAGCCGCTTTGGCAACGTGGCGCTGGATCCCGGCGCTTTCGATGGTGCCGCCGACCGTCCTTATAACGCCAGCCCGGATGCCATGATGGTGGGGCTCGGTACGGTGCGGCTGATCTTCGTACCCGACTCGGAATCCCGTCAATGGATTCCCATTGTCGACCCTCCGGTGCGGGGGGTGCGCATACAGGGCACCGTGCAGTGGAGCACCGCGCGATGCCCCGGCCCTCCTATTGTGAGCACCCAGGTGCGTCGGGTCGGTGCCGATACGCTGATCGATGTGTCGGGTACCGTGGCCGGATCATGTGGCGAGTTTTCGCTGTATCGACTCGCACTGCCCCAGCCCCAGCATTTCGAATCGACATTTCGCATGCTTTGGCAGGAACTGGGTGGCACGCTGGCGCGTGGCGTCACGGCCGGCACGGTGCCGGCAAATGCCCGTCTGTTGGCCTGGCATGATTCAGAGTCGCTGGCCGATACGATTCGCCTTATCAACAAGCAAAGCAACAACGTCATGGCACGCACGCTGTTGCTCACGCTGGGGGCCGAACAGCGCGGCACGGGGGCGACGCCGGCCAGCGGTGCCGCTGCGGCGCTCGGCATCCTGAGCGAGCAGGGTGTCGATGTGCGCGGCTGGGTGCTGGAGAACGGTTCGGGGCTCTCGCGCGAGGCGCGGCTCACCGCAGAGGGCCTTGCCGGCATGCTCGATGTGGCCTGGCATTCGCCCATGATGCCCGAGTTCATGTCGTCTCTCGCGATTTCAGGTGTAGATGGCACGTTGCGGCGCCGTCTGCGCACCGATCACACCCGGGGCATGGCGCATCTCAAAACCGGCACGCTGCGCGATGCCCGCGCGCTGGCGGGTTATGTGCTGGGCGCCAGCGGCAAACGCTATGCGCTGGTTGTCATGATCAATGATGATCGGGCGGCGACAACCGGAAGTTTTCTTGACTCGGTGGTGGAATGGCTGGCGAAGCGTTAGCGGCCGGCCCCGGTCTCGGGGCATAATGCAGGCGACTCACCCCATTACTGCAGGAATCCCGACCGATGCCCGTACATGAAATCCGCCATCCGCTGATCCAGCATAAGCTGGGTCTGATGCGCAAGGCCGAATTGAGCACCAAGAATTTCCGTGAGATGTCGCAGGAAATTGCGTCGCTACTCACCTACGAGGCCTCGAAAGACCTGCCGCTCGAGCCCGACACCATCGAAGGGTGGTGCGGCCCGGTTGATGTCGAGAAAATCGCCGGCAAAAAAGTCACAGTGGTGCCCATACTGCGTGCAGGCATCGGCATGCTCGAGGGCGTGCTGAATCTGATTCCAGGTGCCAAGGTCAGTGCCGTCGGCATCGCCCGCAATGAGGAAACGCTCGAGGCCCAGGCCTATCTCGAACGGCTGGTGGGCCAGCTCGAGCAACGCCTGGCGTTGATCGTTGACCCGATGCTGGCCACCGGCGGTTCCATGGTGGCCACCATCGACCTTTTGAAGAAGGCCGGTTGTCGCAATGTCCGGGCGCTCGTACTGGTCGCCGCGCCCGAAGGTATCGCCGAAGTGGAAAGGCGTCATCCCGACGTCCATATCTATACGGCTTCCATCGACAGCCATCTCGACGAGCACGGTTATATCGTGCCGGGGCTCGGCGATGCGGGCGACCGTATCTTCGGCACGCGTCAGAAAGTGACCTAGCTCGCCTGGCGTGCGCGTCGTTTCATTGGGTACGGGGCTTGCATGCCGTGTCCACGGTGTTCTCTAGCAGCACAGCCAACAACAGGAGTTAAGCAATGAACGAGAAAGACATCCGCGCCAAGGAAGAACAATTCGTCGAGCAGATCAAAAGCAGTCTCGATGAAGCCGAACGCATGTTGCAGCAGGCGGCCGAAACCACTGGCGAGAAGGCTGACGAACTGCGCGAAACGGCCATGCGGTCGTTGCGCCGCACTCGCGAACATCTGTATACCACCCAAGACGAACTCATGGCCCAGGGGCGCCGTGCCATGCGCGTCACTGACGATTACGTGCACGACAATCCATGGCGTGCCATCGGCATTGCCGGCCTGGTCGGTGTGCTCGTGGGCGCGCTGATCTGCCGCCGTTAAGGCGCCGGTCGCTATGGCGCTGCGCCAAACCGTAGGCGGTCTCGCCGCCACCTTGCTGTCGATTCTGCATACGCGTTTCGAGCTGCTCACGCTCGAAGCGACCGAGCAGAAGTCGAGGCTGCTGGTATTGATGGGTATGGCTGCAAGTGCCATGCTTTTTTTCGTGCTGGCAGTGTTCGTCTTCACGGCTATGGTGGCTGTGTATTTCTGGCCCACCGAAGACCGTTACATGGCTCTTGCGGTGCTGTCGTTCATCTACCTTGCCATCGCGGTGGGGCTGGTGGTCGCGATTCGTAGCCGGCTGGTGAACGGGCCGCCGCCGTTTGCCGCCACGCTCGATGAACTTCGTCGTGATGTCGACCTGCTGAATCGGCTGAAGCAGCCGACGCCTACGCCGGTTCCGCCGGAGTGGATGCCGCCGGGAGACCGATCATGAGCACGCAAATTCAAAAGCTCACCAGCCAGGATCGTGCGGTGCGCATCGAGCTTCTGCGGGCCCGCGCGGCCATGGAGCGCCAGGGGTTCGCCCATGGCGTGACGGAACTGCGGGAATCCCTTACTCCACGGGGCTTGCTTGAGTCGGTCTTTCCGAAATCCAAGCGCAAGAGCCCGTCCGACCTCGCTATGCAGGCCTTCTCCTTTTCCAGGCGGTATCCCATGGTGCTCTCGCTGGGGTCGGCGCTTTTATCGACGGCGGCTCGCCGCCGCATGCGCTGGTGGAAGCTTGCGGCCGGAGCCGCTGTGGCCTGGCAGATTTCGCGCAAGCTGCGTAACTGAAGTCACTCTGCGGCGATGCTCGCCGCAGAGCTTACATCCGCCTTCCAGGGCCCTCAAAGACCCAGATCGCCCCACATTGCATCGACGCGTGCGCGCACGTCGTCGGCCATGCGTATGGGCCGGCCCCATTCACGGTCGGTTTCGCCCGGCCACTTGTTGGTGGCGTCCATGCCCATCTTCCCACCCAGGCCGGAAACGGGCGAAGCGAAATCCAGGTAGTCGATCGGTGTGTTTTCGACCAGCACCGTATCGCGCACCGGATCCATACGGGTCGTCATGGCCCACACGACTTCCTTCCAGTCGCGAATGTCGACGTCGTCATCGACCACGATGATGAACTTCGTGTACATGAACTGACGCAAGATGCTCCAGATGCCGAACAACACACGTTTCGCATGCCCCGGGTATTGCTTGCGCATCGATACGACCGCAAGGCGGTAGCTGCAACCCTCCGGGGGCAGATAGAAGTCTGTGATCTCGGGAAGCTGACGCCGCAGCAACGGAACGAAGACTTCGTTCAGCGCCACGCCCAGCACGGCCGGTTCGTCTGGCGGTTTGCCGGTGTAGGTGCTGTGATACAGGGCGTCGCGCCGCATGGTGATGCGATCAACCGTAAAGACCGGGAACCATTCTTGTTCGTTGTAGTAGCCGGTGTGGTCGCCGTAAGGCCCTTCCAGCGCCAGTTCGTAGTCGCTGTGCGGCGGCTTGGGCGCATTGTTCGGCACATTGGCCGGTAATGCCCGTGGATCGCTGGACGGCAGAATATGCCCCTCGAGCACGACCTCGGCATAGGCCGGTACCGAAAGTTCACTTCCCAGCGCGTTGGCCACCTCGGTGCGCGAGCCGCGCAGCAGGCCGGCGAACTGGTATTCAGACAAACTGTCGGGAATGGGGGTGACGGCCGCGAGTATCGTGGCGGGGTCGGTACCCAGAGCCACGGCAATGGGAAACGGCTGGCCCGGGTTTGCCAGGCAGTGGTCGCGAAAGTCGAGTGCACCACCGCGATGCGACAGCCATCGCATGATCAGCTTGTTAGGGCCGATCTGCTGCTGACGGTAAATGCCCAGATTCTGGCGCCGAGCTCTGGGCCCGCGAGTAATGACTAGGCCCCATGTAAGCAAAGGGGCGGCGTCTTCAGGCCAACAGTGTTGTAGCGGAATGGCCGAGAGGTCGACATCCTTGCCTTCCAGCACGATTTCATGGCACGGCGCACTGCGAATGCGCTTCGGGCTCATGTCCCATAAGGCGGATTTGAGTGTACTGACCGTGCCGATCGCCTCACGCAGGTTGCGCGGGGCTTCGGGTTCCCGCAGGCTGGCCAATAATTCGCCGATGTCACGCAGGGCCGACACATCGGGAGCACCCATGCCCCACGCGACACGCCGAGGGGTGCCAAATAAGTTGGCCAGCACCGGCATCTTGGCCGGGCGGCCTTCATGTATGGGGTTCTCGAACAGCAGCGCCGGGCCTTCGTCACGCAGCACGCGGTCGCTGATTTCGGTCATTTCCAGGCGAGTCGAAACGGGGTGCGAAATACGCTTGAGTTCGCCCTGTGTTTCGAGTTGCCGGATGAAGTCTCTGAGGTCACGGTATTTCACGAGCGCTGGGAATCCGGTTACAGTCTGCGAGTTTGGGAAGGTTAACATCCCGGAAGTTTGATTTCAGAGGGAACCATGCCGCATCCACTGAAGGCGCTGGGGTATCGCATTGCCGAGCTTCTTAATGTCTGCGCCGCCTATCTGGGCATAGCGGTGCTGGTGACGCTCGTCATGGTGTTTTCATTGTCGCCGCTGCGGGCGCAGGTGGGGCAGATTCACTACGCCCTGCTCAATACCTTGCGGCCGGCCAGCGTCGACAACGTGCTGTACGCCATGCTGGCGTCGGGTGACGACGATAACCGTGCGGTGCTCGAGAGCCTGCTGGGCATTGCCGCACTGCCGCCGCTGGAGTCGGCACAGCGCGGCGCGGCGCTGGATGGCGGCGAAGCTGATGACGAAGAGGGTGAAACCTTCAACTTCGCACAGTTGCTGCGCACTTCCATTGAGGAAGGGGCCGTCGAAGGCATCACGCCCGCTCAGGAACGGGCCCTGCGCAGCTATCTGGCCCGAAAATATCGCATCGCGTCGAGCGTGGCCGGTGCGCTGATCAGTACCGCCTTCATTGTGGCCAAGGAAATGAATCTGGATCCGCAGTTGATCTTGGCCGTGATCGCCATTGAATCCCGCTACAACCCCTACGCAGAAAGCCACGTGGGCGCGCAAGGCCTCATGCAGGTCATGACCCGCGTGCACAAGGAAAAATTCACCGAGTTTGCCGACGGCACGATTGCGGCCCTGCATCCCATTGCCAATATGCGGGTGGGGTCGCGCATTCTGCGCGACTGTATCGATCGGCGGGGTTCCATCGAGCGCGGGCTGGCATGCTATGTGGGCGCCACGGGGCCCAGCGATGGCGGCTATGGCGCCAAAGTGCTGGCGGAACGGCGCCGCATTGCGTTGGCCTCGGGCATACCCGTCGGCCGCTGAACCGTTAGCCGGTCAGCGGGTGAGCCAGTTATCGAGCCTCGCCACCGCCTCTTCCAGGCGGTCGAGCCGCGTGGCATACGAGAGCCGCAGGCTGGTACGTGCGTGGGCGGGGCCGAAATCGCGGCCCGCTACGGTGGCGATGCCGGGGCCGTGCAGCAACTGCTGCGCGAAATCGTCGCTGTCAGTGCTGAACTGACTGATGTCCAGATAGATGTAAAACGCACCATCGGGCTTAACGGGTACCTTCAGGCCAAGGCGTTCGAGCTCCGGCAACAGATAGTCGCGTCGTTGCTGAAACGACAGGCGGCGTTTTTCATAGATCGCCAGCACCTCGGGTTCGAAGCACGTGATGGCCGCGTGCTGCGCCAGTGTAGGCGCACAAATGCACAGATTCGCTGCCAGGCGATCGAGCGCCGGCATGAGTGCGGGCGGCGCGATGATCCAGCCCAGGCGCCACCCCGTCATGTGAAAGTACTTCGAGAAGCTGTTGATGACGATGATATCGTCGTCGAGCGTCAACGCACTGCTCGGCGTATCTTCATAGTAGAGACCGATATAGATTTCATCCATGATGATGAAACCATCGCGCGCCCGTACTTCGGCCACCAGTTCGCGCAGCGCCTCGCGCTCCATGCTGGTGCCTGTGGGATTGCTGGGCGACGCAATCAGCACGCCCCGGGTGCGCGGGCCCCAGTGCTCGCGGATGTCTTCAGCCGAAAGATGGAAGCGCTGCGCCGCCTGGGCCGGAATCAGTCGTGGAACACCACCCGCCGCGACGATGAAGTTCTGGTTGGCCGGATACGAGGGGTCGGGTAGCAGTACTTCGTCGCCCGGATCGACGAGCGCCATGGTGGCCAGCAGGAGCGCACCCGACGCCCCTGACGTAACCAGAATGCGCGACGGATCGACGGCCGCACCGTATTGGGTTTCGTAGTGGTGCGCTATGGTTTCGCGCAGCAGGGGCAGGCCGGCCGGTGACGTATAGCCGCTCAGGCCCGCTTGCGCCGCGCGGTTCATGGTCTCGACAACCTGAGCCGGCGCCGTAAAATCAGGTTCCCCTATTCCCAGGCTGATGATGTCGCGCCCCTGGGCACTGAGCGCCGCCGCTTGCTTGAACATTTCGACGGCATAAAAAGGCATGACGGTTTCGGTACGCTTGGCAGGACGAGACATGGTTCGATAATTTTGTACTGGATGTGAATAGGGGTGACAATCGACGATTGTAGCGGGCCCACTTCGAGCGGGCCGCCTTATGGAGACTAGCATGCAGTCGGAAGGACGCCGTTCGTTTTTGATGGGAAGGCGGGCGCCGTCAGGCCCGTGGGATCACTTCTATAGCCGGCTGCGCAGTGTTGCGGCAGGCGACCTGACCATGCTCGATACGGCGCCTGATCGAAAGGCGGCACGCCTGGTTTTGAAGCAGCCTGCCGACGCGCATCATGCGCGCCGCCTGTGCGCCGAGTACGGCGTGTGCATGGCGTTAGAAGGGGTGCCGGGTACCGCTTCGCATGCCGGCCCGGTGCTCTGGGTGCGGCCGGGGCGCGAGCTTGCGGCGTGCCGTCGCCTGGAGCCCGGCAGTTCACGATGGTTCGTGCAGCCGGGCTGCTTGATCGGCGAACTCGAAGCCGCCGGTCTTGCCGCCTTTGCCGAACTGCCGGCTCATCTGAGCGTCGCCGCCTGGCTGGCCGACCGGAATCTCTGTAATTGGGCCACTGGCCGTACTGCGGCCTCGGGCGTTGTGCATGCTTCAGCGCTATTGGCCGACGGCACGTCGGTGAACCTGGGCGCCTTCTCTGAAGACAATCGTAAAGCGCTCGACAACCTGCGTTTGCAAACCCTCATTCCGGCGCTCTTTAGCTTGGCCGCAGGGCCCGACGGCAACGCCTGTGTGGAGCGTTCGGCGTGGCCGGCCCGCTACCGCCTCGATGCGCTTCTGCCCGCGCCTGGCGCAGTGCTGAACCTTGCGCATCTGTTGCTGGGCCATGGCGGCGACCTTGCGTGGGTGGAATGGGTAGTCATTGACGAAACCCTGTCCAACCCGGCGGCCGGTGCCGCGTTCCCCCCCGAATTGCCCTGGGCCGACATGACCGACTATGGCGATGTGGGTCAGGGCTCGGGGTGGGGATATGAAGGCGGTTCGGGCCCCTGCGAAGAGGTTAATCTGGCCCGCGCCGCGCAGGAAGTAGATGCCGCCATGAAGGCACTTTTTGCCCCTGAAGGCGTGTATCCGCATCCCGGCCAATTGCTCTAGCGCGTGCGCGCTGCAATGAGTGGGTACAAAACGAAAAATTCGCGGCTAGAATGAAGGGCCTCGTTTCACACCACTGCGCCAGAGATCATGGATTCCAACTTTCGCAAGGCCGCCCTCGAGTATCACCGTCAGGGCCGCCCCGGCAAGATCGCCGTTACCCCCACTAAACAGCTTGCCAACCAGCGCGATCTGTCGCTGGCATACTCACCGGGGGTCGCGGCAGCCTGCGAAGAAATCGTCAGCGATCCGCAGAACGTCTTCCAGTACACCAGCCGCGGTAACCTGGTAGGCGTCATTACCAACGGCACCGCCGTGCTGGGCCTGGGCAATATCGGCGCCCTGGCCTCCAAACCGGTGATGGAAGGTAAAGCGGTGTTGTTCAAGAAGTTCGCCGACATCGATGTCTTTGATATCGAGATCAACGAACAAGACCCCGACCGGCTGGTCGACATCATTGCCGGCCTCGAACCCACCTTCGGTGGTATCAACCTTGAAGACATCAAGGCGCCCGAATGTTTCTACGTTGAACGCAAATTGCGCGAACGCATGAACATTCCGGTGTTCCACGACGATCAGCACGGCACGGCCATTTGCGTATCGGCCGCCTTCATCAACGGCTTGGCTGTCGTCGGTAAAGACATCTCCAGTGTGAAGGTCGTGGTGTCCGGCGCAGGTGCTGCGGCCCTGGCCTGCCTCGATCTCATGAACGACCTGGGGTTGCCGATCGAGAATATCTGGGTGTCGGACATCGAAGGGGTGGTGTACAAGGGCCGCCCCGTGCTCATGGATCCGGTCAAAGGTCGTTTCGCACAAGACACCGATGCGCGCACGCTTGATGACATCATCACCGGCGCCGACGTCTTCTTGGGCCTGTCGGCCGGCGGTGTTCTCAAGCCCGAAATGGTCAAGCGCATGGCGCCGCGCCCGTTGATTCTGGCGCTGGCCAACCCCGCACCCGAAATTCTTCCGGAAGACGCCCACGCCGTGCGCGACGACGTCGTGATGGCCACCGGCCGATCCGATTACCCCAACCAGGTCAACAACGTCCTGTGCTTTCCCTACATCTTCCGGGGCGCGCTCGATGTCGGGGCCACCACCATAACGCGTGGCATGGAAATGGCGGCAGTCGAGGCCATCTGCGAAGTGGCGAAGGAAGAGCAGAGCGATGTCGTGGCGGCCGCGTATGGCACCTATGGCGTGTCGTTCGGGCCTGAGTACTTCATTCCAAAACCGTTCGATCCTCGCCTCATTGTGCGCATCAGCTCGGCCGTGGCACAGGCCGCCATCAACGAAGGGGTGGCTACACGGCCTATCGTCGACATCGAGAGCTACGAAGCCCAGCTCGAGCAATTCGTTTATCGCTCCGGGGCCTTCATGAAGCCGCTGTTCCCGGTCGTGAAGAAGATGGTGCGCGACGGGCTCAAGAGCCGTATCGTGTTTGCCGAGGGCGAAGACGAGCGTGTGCTGCGCGCGGTGCAGATCGTGGTCGACGAAGGGCTGGCACGGCCCATTTTGGTGGGCCGCCCGTCGGTCATTGCCGACCGCATCAAAAAGTACGGCTTGCGCCTGCGCCTCGACCAAGACTACGAGGTCACAAATCCTGATTACGACGAACGCTTCAATCGCTACTGGACCACGTATTGGGAAATGATGTGCCGGCGCGGTATCAGTAAAGAGATGGCGCGCGTGGAAATGAGACACCGGCTGACCCTGATCGGCGCAATGATGGTGCGCCTGGGCGATGCCGACGGCA
>CAZPYF010000063.1:0-11169 GCA_964590015.1 uncultured Burkholderiaceae bacterium | reverse complement strand
GCACGCCTTCCGGGTCGAGCGGGTCGGGAATGCCGAACATGTTGATGAGGCGGGTACGCCCGGGCGTTTTGCTGGAAAAGGCCAAGCGGCGCTGATTGGTCAGAATATTCAGGGCCGAGGATTTGCCCGCATTCGAGCGGCCGACGAAGCAGACCTCGGGGCCGGTAGGCGGGGGGAGTTGGTCGAGGCGGGCCGCTGAAATGGTGAAGCGCGCGCGATGCAGAATGGACACGGAGAGCCCTGTGACAGTAGATTTCAAACCCTATTGTATAATCGTGTGTTTGAAAACTCATGATTCAAGCTGCCACGCCGCGTCTGGCCGGTTGGGTCACGGGCTTAAATGGTAATCGTGGCGCCAATGGTGCCGGGTCGAATTTGCGATCGTCGAGGTCTTCATGAAGCGTATGCTTTCCAGAATGGTTGTCGCCAGCGGTGTGCTGCTCGGCATTTGCGCAGTTCCCGTCAGCAGCTTGGCCGCAGAAGCCGGTGCTGCCAAGCCAGATCTGGCCCAAGGTGAACAGTTGTATGTCAACGGCGATATGGCACGCGGCGTAATCGCCTGTGCAAGCTGTCACGGCGAAGCCGGTAACAGCATTATCCCCATCAACCCGAACGTATCGGCTCAACCCTACGAATACCTGGTCAAGCAGCTTCTCGACTTCAAGCCCAAAGGCGACCGCCCGCCCGTGCGTCGCGGCGCTGATGGCGCCCCGTCACTCATGGAGCCCATGGCTGCACCGCTTACCGAAGAAGATATCCGCAACGTGTCGCTCTACCTGTCAACACGGGCTCTGAATCTCGACACGGCGCCTTCCGCTACCAACGAAGAAACCATGGAACGCGGCCTCACGATCTGGCGTGGCGGTATCGCTGCGCGTGGCGTTCCCGCCTGTGCAGGTTGCCACGCCCCCGATGGTGCAGGCATTCCCGGCAAATACCCGCGCGTGGGCGGCCAGCATCCCGACTACATTGCCGAGCAGCTGCGTCTGTTCCGCGACGGCCACCGTGCCAACAGCGCCGAAATGTTCGAAATCGCCGACCGCATGTCCGACCGCGATATCGCAGCCGTTGCCGACTACGCAGCGGGCCTGCGCTGAACCGGCGCGTTGCCGAGGCATGCCGGCGTGGCCTGAATGCAAAAGGTTTGAGCTTAAACAAACCTGAACGACATTGTGTCGGCCAACCGGCCGCATGAAGAACTAGAATGGGGGGGTATGCCGCAAGGGCAACCTCCCCCTTTTTTATTAATTGCGATCAGTGACCTCCAAGCCTTCCCCACGCCGCCTCAACGCCGATGTCATCGAGCTGCTGGGCTCGATGCGATTCGCCGTCAGCCTATTGATGTTTATTTGCGTGGCCAGCGTGATCGGCACGGTGCTGATGCAGAACCAGGCGGTCAATACCTACTTCGATCAGTTCGGCCCCTTCTGGTATGCCGTCTTCGACGCCTTTGCCATCTGGCACGTGTACAACAGCTGGTGGTTTCTGCTGATCATGGCCTTCCTGGTCGTGTCGACGTCCATCTGTGTCATTCGAAACACGCCCCGCTTCGTGAAAGACGCACGCTCGTTCCGCGAGCATGTACGCGGCAGCAGCCTTCGTGCGTTCGGCACCCGCGTTGAAGGCTCGATGCCCGAGGCGCCCCCTCAGGCGCTCGAACGCCTGACCCCGTGGCTGCGCAAGAACGGCTATCGCTGGAAGCTGCGCGAAGATGGCGACAGCATCATGGTCGCGGCCAAGAAGGGCAGCGCGAACCGCCTCGGGTACATCTTCGCGCACGTTGCCATTGTGGTGATCTGCGTGGGCGGGTTGCTTGATAGCGAGTTGCCGGTGCGTATTCAGGTATGGCTCTTCGACAAGACCCCCATTACCGAAAACATGCTGATTTCCGAGGTGCCTGAAGAAGGCCGCCTCTCGCCGGCGAACCCCAGCTTCCGCGCCAACATGCTGATTCCGGAAGGCGCAACGGGCGCTAACGGCCTCATCAGCGTGGGCAATGGCATTCTGGTTCAGCCCTTACCGTTTTCGCTGCACCTGAAAGAGTTCGTGGTCGATTATTACTCCACCGGCATGCCCAGCAGCTTCCGTAGCGTGGTGGAGGTCTTTGATCCGGAATCGGGCGAGCGTTTCAGCCAGGACATCGAAGTGAACGAGCCTCTGCGTTACAAGGGCGTCACGGTGTACCAGTCGAGCTTTGACGACGGCGGCAGCACGCTCGAGCTCACGGGCTATCCGTTGCGTGGCGCGGCCGGCCGCCCGTTCGAAGTGAAGGGTACGGTAGGCAGCCGCAGCGAGATTTCGGTGAATGAAGCCGGGCGCGAAACACCGCTCGAAGTGGAATTCACCGCCTTGCGTGTCATTAACGTCGAAGATCTGGGAAGCGGGGAACCTCCGCAGCCCAAGGCCGTCATAGAACACGTGGCCTCGGTCAGTGGCAGTGCCGCCGCAGCCGCGAACGAGAATCTGCGCAATGTCGGCCCCAGCGTTCAGTACCGCATCATCGGTGCCGACGGTCAGTCGTTCGAGTACACCAACTACATGCTGCCCATGGAGCTCGACGGCAGTCGCGTGCTACTGGCCGGCATCCGCGAATCCGAAGCCGTGCCGTTTCGCTATATTCGTATCCCGGTCGACGCCAATGATTCAGTCGAGGAGTTCATGGCTTTGAGAGCGGCACTGGCTGATCCAGCCATGATGAACCTGGCTGCATTGCGGTTTGCCGAGAAGAACGCCACACCGAACGTCGACGCGGCGTTGCTGCAGAAAGCGGCCGCCGGCGCCCTCGACGCGTTCTATCGTTCGGGGTTTGATGGGATACTAAGCAATGTGCCGGAAGCCGACCAAGACAAGGTGCTGGGTTTCGCGGTGCCCATGATCCAGCTGTCGCTCACCGAACTTCGCGATATCTTGCGTTTACGCAGCGGCCAAGAAGCCGTCGCGAGGGAAGGAGAAGCGTTCGCCGATGGGCAGCGTTGGGTGCAGATGGCGCTGCTGGCACTGGCGAATTTGCCCGACTACCCGGCGCCTGTTTTCATGACACTGAACACATTCGAGCAGAAAGAGGCCAGCGTCTTCCAAGTCACGCGTAGCCCCGGCAAGAATACGGTGTACCTGGGCAGCTTGTTCCTGGTCATAGGCGTATTCGCGATGTTTTATGTGCGCGACCGTCGTATCTGGGTATGGATCCGGCCACGCGAACGTGGCGGCAGCGAGCTGCTGGCGGCCATGACGTCGCAGCGCCGCAACCTAGATTTCAATCGAGAATTCGAACGTTTCAAAGACGCCTTCCAACGTCTTGTAACCTAACAGAGGCCATTATGTCCGAGACCTTGACTTCACCCGGCGCGGCAATGTGGGAACACGACATGTCTGCCAGCGGCGACTCGCGCGGGCAGCGCGGCAGGCCCGACTGGACCGACATCGCCTATTTCGTCGTGCTGAGTCTGGGCGTTGTGTACGCGCTTACCCAATACCCGCACGCCATGGACGGCTACGAAAAAGCCATTCTCGCGGGCAGCGTGCCGGTGCTGGTGTGGATGGGATGGCTGTGGCGTCCGCTGCGTACCCTTACTGTGGTGTCGGGCCTGGTCGCGCTGCTGGCCATCTGGCTCTATAGCGGCGGCGGTGGCTTGCATCAGGGCGACATTACGCGGGCGGAATCCGTATTCCTGCTGAAGTATCTACTGTCGTCGCAGTCGGCGGTGCTGTGGATGTGCGCGCTGTTCGTGCTGGCCACCGTCTGTTACTGGATCGGCTATGTCAGTTCCACTGCGGCATGGATGGGCTCTGGGCTCACTTGGGCCGCCGTGTATGCGGTCGTGATCGGCATGTTGGTGCGCTGGCGTGAAGGCCACCTTCTGGGCCCCGATATCGGCCATATCCCGGTCAGCAACCTCTACGAAGTCTTTGTGATGTTCGCGGTCATCACGGCTCTGTTCTATCTGTACTACGAACGCCGTTATGCCACGCGCGCACTCGGTGGCTTCGTGCTGCTGGTGGTGACATCGTCGGTCGTGTTCCTGATGTGGTATTCCATCACGCGCGACGCCTACCAAATTCAGCCGCTGGTTCCGGCGCTGAAAAGCTGGTGGATGAAGCTGCACGTGCCGGCCAACTTTATCGGATACGGTACCTTTGCCCTGGCGGCGATGGTGGGCTTCGCCTATCTCGTCAAAGAGCACAGCGAAACCGTGTCGCGCAAGCGCCTGATTCCGCTCTTTTTGCTCGGTGCCATCATGTGCGCCGAACCGTTCATGTTCGGTTCCCGCGAAATGTCGGCCACATGGATGCTGTATTTCGGCATTGGTGCCTTGATCGTGGGCGCGATTCTGGCGCTGCGCAGGCCTATCGGGCGCCGCCTGCCGTCGCTTGAGGTGCTTGATGACATCATGTACCGCGCCATTGCCGTGGGCTTTGCGTTCTTCACGGTGGCCACGATTCTAGGTGCACTTTGGGCCGCCGACGCCTGGGGCGCCTACTGGCAGTGGGACCCGAAGGAAACCTGGGCACTCATTGTGTGGCTGAATTATGCGGCCTGGCTGCATATGCGCCTGATGAAGGGCCTGCGCGGCACGATGGCCGCCTACTGGGCCTTGGCCGGCCTGCTGATCACCAGCTTTGCGTTCCTGGGCGTGAACATGTTTCTGTCGGGCCTGCACTCTTACGGCGAACTGTAAGGTCAGTAGCCGGCTGGCTTAACGAACTCGTGCGCGCCGCCTTTAACCGGGCGGCGCGCTTTTTTTCACTGTGTTCGTGTTCACGCCTGCGTTAAGGTCGCTGCCCGGGCGCTGCCGAGTGGCGGCTGATATACGCCAGCGTTTCGGCGTTCGTTACCAGGTCTGAGATGCTTTCCGCATCGAGAATCTCCATGGGGGTGAGCGCGGCGCTGATGGCATAGCCTTGCACGTAGTCGACCCCCATCTCGCGGAGCGCTTCGAGCGTGGGTACGTCTTCCACCCACTCGGCGATGCTGATCATGCCCAGGTTATGGGCCAGCTCGACGATGGTGCGCACAATCACCAGGTTGGTGTCGCTGGCCAGCATGTCGCGCACCAGCGTGCCGTCGATCTTGATTGCGTCGGCGCCCAGCTGCTTGAGATAGCTGAACGAGGTATAGCCTGCCCCGAAATCATCGAGCGCGATACGTACGCCCATGCCTTGCAGGCGTGCGATTAACCGTTGGGTGCGCTCAAGATTCTGCAGGGCAACGCCTTCCGTGATCTCGACGCACAGGCGTCGCGAGAGTTGCGGGTAACGGCCCAGCAGCTGGAAGAGGTTGCTGATGAACTTGTCATTGTTCAGCGACACGCCGCTGATGTTCACGGTAATGAAGCGGGTCTTGCGCAGGCGGTCGTCGTGCTTCGAGAGCCATTCCAGCGTGGCCGAGAACACCCATTTGTCGATGATGGTGACCGTGCCGCTTTCTTCCGCGCCATTGATGATCGTGCCGGTGGGAATCAGCCGGCCCTGCGTATCGCGCACCCGCAGCAGGATCTCGAAGTTCAGCGATTCGTCGGGGTTGTGCAGCGCCATGATGGGCTGCATTTCGAGATACAGCCCCTTGGGCGACGCACCGCCTTCCAGTTGGTCGAACAGGCGCAGTTCTTCGGTATGCGCCTGCAATTCGCTGGAATCATGTTCGTACACCACCACATCTTGATGCTGCTTGCGGGCATCGCGGCACGCCCGCGTGGCAGCCGATACGGCCGACGCGGCGTCCATGCCGCGATTGATCTCGACCACGCCGATCGCCGAACGAATATGGAAGTGTCGCTGCCCCACCTGATAGGAGGCGTTGTTCAGGTCATCGATGATGCGCTGTGCGGTCACGCGGGCATCATTGATGCTCATGTTGGGGAACAGAATGATGAACTCGTCGCTGCCCATGCGGCCCATGGCCTGTTCTTCGGAAAGAATCAGGCGCAGGCGCTCAGTGACCTGCTTCAAGATCTCGTCGCCGGCCGTATGCCCGAACAGGCCGTTGATGCGCTTGAAGTGATCAAGATCCATGTAGGCGAGCGAGCACGGTATGTTGCTGAGCTTCAATTGCGACAGCGCTTCGTCGAGCCGCTTTTCGATGCCTCGCCGATTCAGTGCTTGCGTAAGCGGGTCGTTATCGACCATGCCGCGCAGCTCGTTCATGGCGCGCGTGCGGGCGGTGATGTCTTGCAGCGAGCCTTCGATCTGGTCGTCGGTTAGCGCGGCGCGCAGGGCGAAGTGGCGCGGCAGCCCGGGCTCCGGCACTTCGCCGACGCGGTGGATGTCGGTGTCTTTGCCGCCCAGCGTAGTGACGGCAACCGCAGCCCACTCTTGCGGCGGGAACACATCGTTCCAATGTGCGACCAGCCCTTCTTCCGGAGCGAGGCCCAGCATTTCCCGCAGCGTAGCGTTCATCTGCAAGAAGCGGCCATCAGTGTCGAGCGTGAACAAGCCTAAGGGCGCGACGGCATAGCTGGTGACGAGTTCGGTCTGAACCCGAAGGCGCTCGCGCCGGCCTTCACGAATGATGCCGCCTACGGCCAGCGCCACCAGCAGATTCGACAGGAGCAAGGCCAGCACACTGAAGAAGGAGTCGAGCAGCTGTTCCTGGCCGAGCAGCGTAAGCACGATGCCGCCCAGGCTGATGGCCAGCGCGACAACCAGAGAAACCAGCCGCCACGACAGCAGGCGTAGCGGATTCGTGGCGAGCGTTGAGCGCACGTGGTAGAGGCACCCTAACAGCGACACCGACCATATCGCGCCGCTCAGAATCTTGAAGGTGGCCCAGGGCAACACAAAGGCGGCGATCAGCTGCGCGATGCCCAGCCACTGCAGGGCTTCAAGGAATCGAGGATGGCGGGCGGCGCGATGCCGAAAGAGCTGGGTGAAGAGGGTGTACGTTAGAAGGTAGTAGGCCGCGAGCGTAATCTTGCGCAGCATGTCTTGCCAGTCGGGGGGCAGCGCGAAGCCGAGCCATTGGGTGTCCCAACCCAACGCGTAAGCTCCGAGCCTCAGGTTACCGACCAGCCATACGCCCAACAGCAGGAATAACCACTCACGGTTGCGAAGCGCGATGATGGTCAGGAACAGCGCCAGCATGACGATGCCGCCATCGAGCAGGGCGATGCCACGATGGAAGCGGTCAGAGGCCGCCCTGAGTTCTGGAATGGACCAGAGCTCGCTCGTGAAAACGGTTGGGGTGGCGTATTTTGCCTGGCACAGCAGCCTGTTGAACGACGAGCCGGTGTCGGTTTCGTTGCGGCCCAGCATTACCGCGTTGCCGAGACGGTTGGTGCGCATGGCACCTTCAGTTGCTCGATGGTCGACGCTTCCAATCACTCGGAACGTATCGGGCCGCCAGCATGTTACCGATTCGGCGCCCCGGGCAGGAAAGTCGAGAGCCGAAGGGTTCTCACGCGCACGTTCAGGCAGATCGATCAGCAGCCAGGCGCCGTTGCGTAAGAAGCTTCGTTGTTGAAGCGGCAACGTTTGCAAGGCCACGAGGGCCTGCTGCGGTGTGGTGTGGCCCACCTCGAGCGGCAGCGTACGAAATGACAATGCTTCGCCGCTGGTGGCGGGGTACATCGGTGTGAACCCCAGCACGGCCATGATCGTAAATAGGGCCACGGCCAGCGGGACGACCCACAACGAGAAAAGATAGATGCTGCTTCGACGTAAGACGCGCAAGTTCTTGAGAAGCTTCGACGGAGTGGCGTCTTCGGCCAGCATAGGGTCGACCTGTTCCTTGTGGGTGGGGCTGACGGGCCTGCGTGTAACCGCACGTATAGGCGTTATAAAAAAGCGTCGCAATGACCATTTATTAACGACAAGTTACAGTAAAACTTTAATTGTTTGGCGTTGCGCCTTACCCCTCCGGCAAAAGTTGCTCGGTTTCGAACAGGCTTTGTAAGGTCTCACGTGCGCGAATCACGTGCGCCCGGCTGCCGTCGACCATAATTTCTGCCGCGCGCGGGCGGCTGTTGTACTGGCTCGACATCGTGAACGCATAGGCTCCGGCCGACATGATGGCCAGCAGGTCGCCCTGATGGAGCTCCAGGATTCGGTCGCGGGCCAGCCAGTCGCCGCTTTCGCAGATGGGGCCCACAATGTCGTACGCTGGGGTGGCCGAGGTGACCGGGCGTGGGTTCACCGGCTCTACACCATGCCAGGCGTCATAGAGCGTGGGGCGCAGCAGGTCGTTCATGGCGGCGTCCACAATGGCGAAGTTCTTCGCTTCTGAGTGCTTGAGGTACTCCACTTGCGTGATCAGCACGCCCGCATTGCCCACCAACGAGCGGCCCGGTTCCAGCACCAGTTCCAAGTGACCCAGACCCGCTTTCTCGAGGCGGTCGAAAACCTGATCCAGCAAGGTTATAGGCTCCAGAACGACTTCATCGGTGTAACGGATGCCAATGCCGCCGCCCAGATCGATGTGCTCAAGCGTGATGCCGTCGGCCTTCAGCCCCAAAATGAGCTCGATCAACTTGTCGAGGGCATCGAGATAAGGCTCGGCCTCGGTGATTTGCGAGCCGATGTGGCAGTCGACGCCCACGATGCGCAGACCGGGCAGGTTCAGGCCGCGGCGATACACCTCGGGCGCGCTTTCGATGGCAATGCCGAACTTGTTTTCCTTAAGGCCCGTGGAAATGTACGGATGGGTATGGGCGTCGACATCGGGGTTCACCCGCAACGAAACAGGCGCGACACGCCCGCTGGTGGAGGCCACCTGCGACAGGCGATCAAGCTCGGCTTCCGATTCCACGTTGAAGCACTTCACCCCCGCATCCAGCGCCGCCTGCATCTCCCACACTTGCTTGCCCACGCCCGAGAACACGACCTTCGAAGGATCGCCGCCGGCGGCCAGAACGCGAGCCAGTTCACCGCCCGACACAATATCGAAGCCCGAACCCAGGCGGCTGAACTCGTTCAGCACCGCCAGATTCGAATTGGCTTTCATGCCGAAGCACACCAATCCCTTGCGGCCTTCAAGTGCGCGGGCATAGCTGGCCCATGCATCGTGCAGAGCCGCACGGGAATACACATACAAAGGCGTGCCGAACTCTTTGGCCAATTTGGCAAGGGAAACGTCTTCGGCGTGCAGGATGCCGTTCTGAAACTGGAAGCGAGGTGCGACGGTCATGGTGTTAGCAAAATCAATTGGCAGATGGGCGGGCAGGGGCGACAGGTGCAGGCGGCTCAGTGAGCGCCGCTGGTGGATCGGGGGGCGGCGGCAGATATAGCGGCCCTTTGTACCCGCAAGCGGCCAGGCCGCCGAGCAGCAGCCCTGCGCCGACCAGGCGGGCGCTGTGGCGAAGGAGCGCGGCAGTGCGAACGGTAAACGACATGGTGACTCCGGGTGATGCGTGCACGGAATGACATGGTAGCCGAAAAAAAAACCGCAACAGAAGCCGATGCGCTTCGTTGCGGTTCATCGGTGCCGGCCAGGCTTAGAACGGAATCGGCTCCGCATGCTGGTGGCGTTCTTCAGTTCCGCTGCGCAGTTCGTTCAGCAGGTTGGTGATGCCGTCGCCGAAGGTACCGCCGCCGGGGGCCAGCAGTGTGTCGCTGGGGGCGGGCAAGCCCACCCGCGCCACAGCCTGCCCAGGCGGATACTCGGCGAAGTAGAAATCACCGTTGATTCGATTCAAGCCGGGAGGAGGCTCCGGAGGGGTGGCCTGGGGTACGTCTTCCAGCGCGTGACGCATATAGTCGAGCCAGATCGGCAAGGCGAGGCCGCCACCGGTTTCACCCGCGCCCAATGAGCGTGGCTGGTCGTGGCCCATCCATACGACGCCCACGGTTTCCGGGTGGAAGCCCGCGAACCACGCATCGTGTGAATCGTTGGTGGTGCCGGTTTTGCCGCCCAGATCGTTGCGCTTGAGCTCGCGGTGAACCCGTGCACCGGTACCGGACGTGGCCACGCCGCGCAGCATGTCGTTCATGACATAGGCAGTACGGGCGTCGATGGCGCGCGCCGCTGCGTCGCCGGCCACAACGGGTTTGGCCTGCATGATGACCTTGCCCGTGCTGTCGGTCACCCGATCAATGATGTAAGGGGGTACGCGATAACCGCCGTTTGCAAAGACAGCATAGGCGCCCGCCAGCTGCAACGGCGTGACACTGCCCGCGCCCAACGCAAGCGGCAGCACTGGCGGCTGGCGTTCGCGGTCGAAGCCGAATCGCACCAGGTAGTCTTGAACATACTTCGGCCCCACCGCCTGCATGATGCGGATCGACACCATGTTGCGCGACTTGTACAGGCCCTGGCGCATGGTGAGCATCGGCTCGTACGTGTTGCCGTAATTCTTGGGCGACCACGGCTTGGAACCGGTTTGCTGCGCAGTGAGCATGAACGGTTCGTCGGAAATCTGCGTGGAAGGCGTCAGCCCGCGCTCAAGCGAGGCGGCGTAGATGAACGGCTTGAACGCTGAGCCCGGCTGGCGCCACGCCTGCGTGACCCGGTTGAAGTTACCGTCTTGGAAGTGAAAGCCACCCACCATGGCCTGGATCGCGCCGTCTTGCGGGCGCAGGGCCACCAGCGCCGCTTGCACGTTGGGCTTGTTGATGACTTCCCAGAATTCGCCGTTGTCGTGCAGGTACACGACCGAGCCGCGACGAATTCGCACCTTCTCGTCGGCATTCTTCACCAGGCCGCGCGCCACCACCTTGAGGGCCCGCTTGTCGGTCACTTCGATGATCTGTTGTGCCGTGCGGGCGACCACGATCTTCTCGGGGCTGGCAGCCAGCACCACGCCCGTGAGCAAGTCGTCGTTATCGGGATGGCGCTCTTGCAGTTCGTCGAGAATCGCATCAAAGCGCGCGTGGTCGGATTCGATATTCGCGGGCAGGTCGAGGTTCTCTTCCGGGCCCGGATAACGCGCGCGCCGGGTGTGGCTCAGAATACCTTCGCGCACCGCCCGGTACGCGGCTTCCTGGTCTTCCGAGTTCACCGTGGTGTAGACGTTCAGGCCGCGCGAATACACGTCATCTTGGTAAACGTTGTACAGCAGTTGGCGCGCAAGCTCGGCTACATACTCACCGTGAATGGCGTAACCGCCTGCGGGTGTGCCGGGCGCCGAACGCAATTCGATCTCTTGATCGACCGCCTGTTGATATTCTTCCTGCGTGAGGTAACCCAGCGACTCCATGCGTCCCAATACATACAGCTGACGCGAGCGGGCACGGTCGAAG
>CAZPYF010000062.1:0-11338 GCA_964590015.1 uncultured Burkholderiaceae bacterium | reverse complement strand
CGACGGGATCAAACTTCTTGATCAGCATCTTCTCGGGCATGTTGCGCTTGTTCTTCGTGGTGGTATAGAAATGACCGGTGCCGGCGGTAGATTCCAGCTTGATCTTTTCGCGAATGCCTTTTGCCATGATGAGCTCCTAGTAGTCGGGTGCGGTGGATTTAGGCCACTTCGCCGCGGGCGCGCAGGTCGACCAAGACGGCATCGATGCCGACCTTGTCGATGGTGCGCAGCGCGTGCGCGGAAACGCGCAGGCGGATCCAGCGGTTTTCGCTTTCGACCCAGAAGCGACGCGACTGCAGGTTAGGCAGGAAGCGACGTTTGGTCTTGTTGTTGGCGTGCGAGACGTTGTTGCCCACCATTGGGCCCTTGCCGGTAACTTGGCATACGCGTGCCATGGTTCACCCCTTGTTGAAATCTGTGTAAAGACAGCGATTCTACTACGAATGCGGAAGGGCGATCAAGGCGAGGGGGGCACCCTGCTACCAAATTGCCACGGCAGGTTCGCCGGAGCGGGTGTCGTGGGGCTCTGGGAAACCGAATCCACGATACACGACGACGGCCGACGGTATCATATACGGCGCCGGCGCACGGCCGATAGGTGCGTGCGTGGGCCTTCGGGCCGACCTTCATTCGAGTTCTCTACTATTCCTGTCAGGAGGCTGTTTTGAGTTCAATTATGTCTGCAGTGGAAAGTAAGCTGGCGTCTCTTCCAATTGCCGTACGGCTGACGCTGCCCGACGGCAACACGGTAGGGGCTACCAACGCTGCCGTTCATCTCACCATCCACGAAGCGAGCACCCTGGCCAATCTCGTGGCAGGGCAAGTGGGAACGATGGGCGAAGACTATGTGGAAGGTAAGTTCGAAGTCGAGGGCAGTATGCGCGATCTCATGACGGCAGCGGCAGCGATTCTGCCCCAGTCTCCGATCGAAGCTGCCCGCGCGGGCATGTTCACGACCCTCATCCGCCGAGTGATGTCGGTCTGGCGCCACAGTATTGAGCGCGATGCGCGTCAGATTCAGTTCCACTACGACCTCTCTGATGATTTCTATGCGTTGTGGCTGGATCCGCGCCGCGTGTATTCCTGCGCGTACTATCGCGAGCAAGACATGACGCTGGCTCAGGCGCAAGAAGCCAAGCTTGATCACATCTGCCGCAAGCTGCGTCTGCATGAAGGTGAGCGTTTTCTCGATATCGGCGCCGGGTGGGGGGGCTTGCTGCTGTGGGCCGCAGAACATTACGGGGTCGACGCTACCGGCATCACGCTCTCGCATAACCAACACGCTTACGTGAATCGCCTTATTGAAGAGAAGGGGCTCAGCGGCCGCGTGCGCATGGAATTGCTCGACTATCGCAAGCTCGACGAAACCATGCTTTACGACAAGATTGCTTCGGTTGGCATGTTCGAACATGTCGGGCGCGCCCAGCTTGTCGACTATTTTTCAAAGTTGCGCCGCCTGCTGCGCCCGGGCGGCCTCATCATGAATCACGGCATCACCGCCGGCGGGGTCGATAACGCGCAGCTCGGGGCCGGCATGGGCGAGTTCATCGGCAAATACATCTTTCCCGGCGGTGAGCTCACCCATATCAGTTCGGTGCTGCAAAGCATGACCGAGGGCGGGCTGGAAGACCTCGATACCGAGAACCTGCGCCCGCACTATGCGCGCACGCTGTGGGCATGGAGCGATGGCCTGGAAGCACAGCTCGATGCGGCACAGGCCACGCTCACCGATGAACGCGGCCAGCGGTCGATTCGTGCTTATCGCATGTACCTGGCGGGTTGCGCCATGGGTTTCGAGCACGGTTGGATTGCGTTGCATCAAGTGCTGGCACAGCACCGGGCCAGCGGGCCGGGCGACGAACTGGCCGAGAACGACGGCACCGGCTACCCGTGGCGACGCGACTATATTTATACGCGTTGAATCACGCGCATGAGACAGGGCGGGCTTCTACGCGCTAGGCGGGGTCGGGCCGGCTGCGGGCGTACTGGCGTACGACGTGGCCATACCAAAAGAAAATCAACGCCGCTGAAAGCAGCAAGCCCACCGTCGACATGATCCACATGGTGCTGGTGCCCACGGGCGCGCCGGGCATGAAGTGCAAAATCGGCGTGGCCAGCGCACCACTGTGCGGGCCAAAGCCCAGCCACCAGCCCCCTACGAGCCCCACCCCGGTCAATGCCACGATCTGCATCAGCAGCGGCACGACCGCGATCTTGTAGGCGCGCAACAGGTAGCAGCCGATGCATTGCAAGGCGTCGCCCACATGAAAAAAGGGCAATAAGGTGAGCAGCAGGGCGGCCATGGCGGCCACCTGGGGCTCGTCGGTATAGAGCCGAAGAATGGGGCCGCGCCCGCCGATGATCAGGCCGGCGGTAATCAGCGCGGCAATCACCACCATGATCACGCCGGCCCGTCCGTTCAGGCGGGCCAGCCGCATCTGCTGTGCACCGATCGCTTGAGCCGTAAGCGAGGCCGTGGCAATGCCCATGGCCATGGGAATCATGTAGCAGAGCGCGGCAAGATTCGCCATGATCTGGTGCGCGCCCGTGACAAACATTCCGTCGCGCGCCGCCAGCAGGGCCATGAAGGTGAAGGCGGCCACTTCAATGAGGTAAGAGCCGCCCATGGGGATACCGAGCCGCAGCAGTTCCGCCTGGTCGCGCGCCCGGGGGCGGCCCAGCCGCGGCTTGAAGCGCCGATACCAGGGGTTGTGCAGAACCGTCCATATCCCGGCGCCCAGCATCAGCCACGACACCAGCGCCGTCGACAGCCCCGCGCCGGCCGCGCCCATGGCAGGCAGGCCCAGGTTGCCGAACATGAATATCCAGTTGAAGAACAACTTGAAGAAAATTCCGGCCACATTGATGATCATCACGGTGCGGGGCCGCGAGACGGCGGTGGCAAGGGCGTAAACGCTGCGAAATGCCAGGGCGGCAGGCAGGGCGAACGTGAGCGCCAGAAGATAATGCCTCACCCCTTGCCGCACGGCGGGGTCGATGTCGCCCGAGAGGCTCAACCAGACGTCGGGTGCCAGAAGCAGGGCGCCGCCTACGAGGCACAGCCCCGCCGAGAGCCAGACACCCTGGCCCCACATGCGCCCGACCTCGGCTTCACGCCCGGCACCATAGTGCTGGGCCAGAATCGGAATCAGGGCGTGAATGACGCCCATGAGGCCCACGAAAACCGTTACGTAGATCGAGGTGGCCAGCGCCATGACCTGTAGATCGAGGGCACCCGCGTGCCCGCCCATGGCGGTGTCGATGACTCCAAACGCCACGCCGGCCCACGAGGCAATCAAGACCGGCCACGCCTGGCGGGCAATCTCCTTCATTCGGTCGCCCAGTCTGTGCCCGGGCACAGGGGTTGAACCCATCAGCGCGAAATCCTGAGCAGCCGGAACATCTCGTCGCGGTCGGCGCCGCGTCGGCCCTGCCACAGCACCGTGGCCGAGTCGGAATAGGCGGCGCGACCCTCGCGGATCGCTTCCTGCGAAGTTTGTTGCAGTATCAGCGTGCAGGTCGAGTCGTAGCTGAAGTCAATATCTTCGAACACCAGGAACGACGCCCGTTGCCCTGTGCCTACGGCCAAGGCCCGTACACATTCTCCGGCTTCCTGATGCCTCTGCAAGGCCGATGCTAATTGCGCCGAAACCCCTCGGTAGCTCCGAACGTAGTCGAGCACTGGCATCCAGAGCGTGACCAGCAACAGCCAGGTCGTGATCAAACCGCCGGCGGAGAGCACCGTGCCGCGCCACAAGGCCGCCGGCTTATTGTGCAGGCGCCAGCGCACCAGGCCCACCCATGCCAGGGTTCCGACCAAGGCAATGACCAGCGACGGCCACGATATGTAGATGTCATAGCCGCGGGTGAGCCGCGTAATGTTGTGATGAATCTGGGCGGGCCAGCCCGTTTGCAGCGCAAACCAGCCCAACCACACCGTGGCGGCCGTGAGCGAAAAGCACATCACTGCGAACCAGTCGAGCGAGTTGACTACCGCACGCCGCAGGGTGGGCAGGGCAAACGCGGCGAGCACGGCGGCAGGCACCGCCATCAAGGCGTATTCCGGCTCAAAGACATCGGCCAGGAACAGCATGACCACGAGCGGCCACAGCAGAAACATGAACGGCACCCAGATATGGGGCGAGTTCAGCCACGCGCGCCAGTTCCAGATCGCCAGCAAGGCAAAGGGCCATGTGGGCCACAGGAACCACGGCAGGTCGCGTAGCGCGCTAAGCAGTACGTCGCGCTGAGGCAATGAGAACGACTGGCTATTCCAGAGCCACCAGTTCTGAGCCCAGTAGGGGTGTTGCGCCTGCAGCGGCAGCCACCAGGCGAGCCCGATCACCAGCGCGATGCCGCCCGCGAGCAGCAGCCATGCGCGGCGCGTCCACAAGGCGCCACGTGGATGAAACGCGAAGAGCGCCGCCAGAATGATGGGCAGCGCGCCGATCCAGCCGCGCGTGAGAAATGCCGCGCCCAAGGCAACGCCCAGGGTGATCGACCCTGACAGCGGCCGGTCGATGGTGCGTGCGACCGCGTAGAAGGCCAGCGCCTGAAAGGCGATGAGCGCCGGCACTTCCGAGGTTTCGTGCATGCGCCACACGATGCCCACGGTGGCCAAAATGAGCAGCACCGCCGCATCGGCAATCATGCGGCCATAGTCGTTAACGCTGGGTTCCCCGCCGAACGGCAGCTCTAAAGGTTGCGGTTCGGGTCGGCGGCCCAGCAGGTAACTGCCGTACCACACCGAGGAAATCAGAATTCCGAACCAGACGAGGTTGGGCAGGCGTGATGCGATGATGGCGCCGTCGTGAGCCGGCACGAAGAACTCGAAGAGCGGCGCGAACAGCCAGATGGCCAGCGCGCCCACCCATGTAATCAGCGGGCCGTCTTGTGCGTGTGCGAGCACCCCGATCTGCGGGGCGAGCAGCGCCGTTCCATCCGGGTGCGATAACGCACTCACCATCGTAGCCAGGCCGACCACGTCGTCGGTTTTCCAGGGGTCGCGAAAGAACAGGCCGGCCAGTATGTACAAGCCGGTGATCAGTAGCAGAAAGGGCCTGGATAGCTTGACGGTGGCGGTCTCGGTCAGGCGGGCCGGTGTGGAACGGGAATCCATCTTGTTTTAGGCAGTGTGTAGCAGGGGTTGGCCGCCGGATGGCCACCCATTATAGGCAGGGAAAACCGAAGACAAAAAAGGCAGCCGGGGCTGCCTTTTTCGCTCAAACCGCCGCAGCGGTGTTGATTACGCGTTGCGCGTACCCACCGTGCGTGCGAAACGCTGGCGGAACTTCTCGACGCGGCCGGTTTCGACGATGCGGGTCTGGGCGCCCGTGTAGAACGGGTGCGATTCAGAGGTGACATCGCACTTGAAAAGCGGGTAGGTCTGGCCTTCGTGCTCGATGGTTTCACGGGTATTCACCGTGGAACGCGTGATGAACTTTGAGCCGGTTTGCTGGTCAAGGAACACCACGTCGCGGTATTCGGGGTGGATGCCTTCTTTCATGTCGATTCCTGTCTGGGGTAGTTGGGTCGCCAACTGCATCTGGCGGCAGTCACGTATCCTTGGGTAACTCGGCATTCTATCGCGCTGTACGTTGAGCCGCAACACCAATGCAGGCTTTTGGCCATGCCTGCACGCGCAGGGTGGTGTAACGCCTACAACGCCCCTTGTTCAGCCAGCGATACGGCCGTGTTGCGCGTAACGATCAGGTGATCGATCAAGCGCACGTCAACCAGTGCGAGCGCTTTCTGCAAGTGGCGGGTCAGGGCCAGATCGGCCTGGCTGGCCTGCGTTGAACCCGACGGATGATTATGGGCAAGAATCAGCGCCGCCGCATGATGGCGCAGCGCGGCCTTTACGACCTCTCGAGGATACACGCTCGCCTGGCTTAAGGTGCCACGCGAAACTTCTTCGCAGGCGATAAGGCGAAAGCGCGTGTCGAGGTACAGGGCCATGCAGTGTTCGATTTCCAGATGGGCGAGGCGGGCGGTGCAGTACTGCTTCACGCGCCCGGGTTGATCGAGCGTATCGCCGCAACGCAGGTCTTCTTCCAACGCCCGGCGGCTGAGCTCGCTGATGGCCATGATCTGGCAAGCTTTGGCACGCCCCAGCCCGGGCAAGGCCTGCAAGCGGGTGGCGTCGGACGCCAACAAACCCCGCAGCCCGTCGCAATGCTGCAGCAGTTGCCGGCTTAGCGCGACGGCATCGCAGCCGCGTATGCCGGTGCCCAGAATAACGGCCAGCAGCTCGGGTGCGGTGAGCACCTCGGGGCCATGTGCCAGCAGCCTTTCGCGCGGCCGTTCGGCATGGTTCAAGTGCATGTCGGCCGCACCGGAAAACCGCTGCGAACCTGTACTTGGAATCGTGTTCATGATTGGCTCTAAAATGAAGGGGTTCATCAACCCCTATACGGTGGCAGATTTTGACCTCTTCATCCGATTCAGTGAACGCGATTGTCCGTCCTGATTCCTACCTGACTCTTCACTACCGCATCGAACTGGCCAGTGGCCCGGCGGCGGGGTCGGTATTCGCCAATACGTTCGACGGTCGGCCCGGTACGCTGCAAATGGGTTCTGGGCAATGGGCGCCCGGCCTGGAAGCCGCCCTGCTCAATCGTGCTGAAGGCGAACGCTTCACGTTCGACGTACCCGCTGTCGACGCCTATGGCGACCGTAATCCCGAGCTGTTGCAATGGGTGGCGCGCAGTATGTTGCAGCAGGAAGCCGCCGACAGCGACTTCACGCCTGGCGAGATTATTGAGTTCACCGCGCCCAATGGTGGGCGCTATTCGGGTGTGCTGAAGGAATACGACGACGAACGCGCGCTGTTCGATTTCAACCATCCGCTCGCCGGCGTAGACCTGCGCGTGGAAGTGTCCTTGCTTGGAGTTCTGTAATGACGGCCAGCTCTGTTCAAGTCGGCGCCGCAGAAGTCATGCTGGCTCAGCCGCGTGGTTTTTGTGCCGGCGTTGACCGCGCCATCGACATCGTTGAGCGGGCGCTCGAACTGTTCGGCGCCCCAATCTACGTTCGCCACGAAATCGTGCATAACCGCTATGTGGTGAGCGACCTACGCAATAAAGGCGCGATCTTCATCGATGAACTCGACGAAGCGCCCGAAGGCGCTACCGTCATCTTCTCGGCGCATGGTGTCTCGCGTGCCGTAAAGGCGGAAGCCGAGCGTCGCGGCCTGCGTATTTTTGATGCCACCTGCCCCTTGGTTACCAAGGTGCACATCGAAGTGGCCCGTATGCGGGCGGCCGGGCGTGAAATTATCATGATCGGCCATAAAGGCCACCCCGAGGTGGAAGGCACACTGGGGCAGGCTGAAGGCGGCATGTATCTGGTGGAAACGCCTGAAGACGTTGCCGCACTGCAAGTGAACGACCCCGAGAAAGTTGCTTTCGTTACCCAGACCACGCTGTCGGTCGACGACGCCGCGCTAGTGGCGCAAGCCTTGCGCGAACGGTTTCCCGGTATTGTCGAGCCGCGCAAGAGCGACATCTGTTACGCCACCCAAAACCGTCAAGATGCGGTGAAGATCCTGGCACCAAAGTGCGATCTGGTTCTAGTGGTGGGTAGTGCCAACAGCTCGAATTCCAACCGCTTGCGTGAAGTGGCCGAGCGCATGGGCGTGCAGGCCTTCCTGGTCGACGGCCCGGAAATGATCGATCCGGCCTGGCTTCGCGATGCGCAACGCGTAGGTGTCACGGCAGGGGCCTCGGCGCCTGAAATTCTGGTGAGCCAGGTGCTGGCGCGGCTAAAGGAACTGGGCGCGATTTCGGTACGTACGCTGGAAGGCACGCCCGAAAACGTATCATTTCCGCTTCCCCGTGAATTGTCTCGCAAGCTCAAGGATGCCTAAATGAAGCTTTATGGCTATTTTCGTAGTTCCGCCGCCTACCGCGTTCGCATTGCGCTGAACCTGAAGGGTCTTGAGTACGAGGCCGTGTCGGTGCACTTGCTTAAAGACGGGGGGCAGCAGCGTTCAGAGTCGTACAAGGCGCTAAACCCCACCGAACTGGTGCCCACACTGGTTGACGGCGAACTGGCTTTGGGCCAATCGATGGCGATTCTTGAGTATCTCGAAGAAACCCACCCTGAACCTGCGTTGCTGCCGCGTGACCCGGCGGGGCGCGCTCGTGTCCGGGCCATAGCGCAAACGATTGCCTGCGATATTCACCCGCTGAACAACTTGCGCGTATTGCAGCACCTTAAGCGCGAGCTAAAGGTCGACGACGACACGAAAGACGCCTGGTATCGGCACTGGGTCGATGTGGGCTTACGTGGCGTCGAGGCGCTTCTGGCGAACCACCCGGCTACCGGCCGTTTTTGCCATGGCGACCAGGTCACTCTTGCCGATGTGCTGCTGGTGCCCCAGGTGTATAACGCCCGCCGCTTCGACTGCGATTTGAGCGGCATGCCCACCATCACGCGCATTGTCGAAGCATGCGCAAGCCTCGACGGCTTTCAACGCGCCGAGCCGGCTCGCCAGCCCGACGCTGAAGGCTGAACGCTTAGCGCCGTGCGACCCACTTCCTGATGTGGTCGAAACGGTCAAAACCCCAGAAGGGCTCATCGCCCACCAGCATGAAGGGTGATCCGAAGACGCCGCGCGCCATGGCGTCTTCCACTTCTTTCTTCAAACCCGCCTTTACCGGCTCGGAGCCAATGCCGGCTTCGAACTCCGCGCGGTCGAGGCCTTGTTCTGCTGCGATATCAAGCACCGTGTCGGCCTGGTCGATAGGCCGGCCATCAGCAAAGTAGGCCGCATACAAAGCCTTGATTAACCGGCCCGCCGCATCGCGGTGATGCTCGAGCGCGTACAGGGAGGCACGGGCGGCCGCCACCGTGGCAATGGGGAAGGTCGCGGGCTGGTTGTACGGAATGCCGGCCAACATGGCTGACCGCTTGAAATCACGCACCGCGTAATCGCCCTTGAGCGGAATTTGCGTAAGCGGCGCCGAGTTCATGGCCTTGAACATGGGCCCCAACAAGATGGGATGCCAGTTCAGTGTCAGGCCGGTTTCGGCCGCCAGTTCTTCGATCTGGGTGGCTGCCATGTAGCCGTAAGGGGATGAGAACTCGAAATAAAAATCAAGGGTTGATGCCATGGGTTGTTGTCTCGCGTTGTGGGTAAGTGCTGCGCCAACTGCGGCGCCCATCTGCAAGATGGTAGAAAGGTTTCCCGAGTCCTGCAATGTCGGCGATAATTCGCCGCATGGTCCCAGCCGCTAATCTCACTTTGCTTTATGGCGGGTTGCCTGTTGAAGCGCGCTTCGAGGCCGCCCGTGCCGACGGTTTTAACGCCGTCGAAATTCTTTTTCCGTACGATCACAGCCCGCAGTGGTACGCTGATCGGCTCGCCCAGCACGGCCTGCAACTAGCGTTGCTGAACACGCCCATTGACACCACCGACTCGCGTTGGGGCTACGCGGCGCTGCCGGGTCGCCAGGCCGCCTTCCGGGAAGGTTTCCTGAAAGCGGCCGAGGTCTGCGAGGCGACAGGCTGTGAAGCGGTTCATGTCATGGCCGGCTGCGTGGGCGGTGACAACCCGGAAGCCCGCAAGACACTGCTTCAAAATTTGGCCTGGGCGGCGGGCCGGCACCCCGAAATCCGGCTTCAGCTCGAAGCACTCAATACGTTTGACGTGCCGGGCTATTACTACTCACATCCCGCTGCGGTCAGGCAGGTTCTCGACGCGGCCCAGGGCCTCAATGCGGGGTTGCAGTTCGATTTCTATCACGTCGTTCGCCAGGGCCTCGGTCTGCTGCGCGAACTTGACGAGGCCTTGCCGTATATCTGCCACGTACAGGTGGCGGGCAGCCCGGCCCGCACTGAACCGGATCTGGCGCGCGACAGCCTGCACGACGGCTTCCAACGCCTGCATGAGGCAGGCTATCGCGGTTATGTCGGGTACGAGTACCGCCCGGCCGACTCAATAACGGAAGGCCTGCGCTGGGCCACCCCCTTGTCGAATTATTTTTCCCCTCAATCTCATAGGGCATCCCGCCTGTAGAAGCCGGAATCATTCATGAAGAAATCTGTCGTTATTGCCGGAGTAATCGTACTCACTGCCGCCGCCTATACCGGGGTCTCCTGGTATGTGGGCATGGAGTCCGAGAAGACCATCCGGGCCGCCGTCGACCAGGCCAACTCGCGCATTGTGAGTTCACTGGGCCCCGACCTCGGCACGCAGCGGATTCATATCGACATCAGCGAATACCGGCGCGGCGTGTTTTCAACGGAAGCGCGTTACACCCTTGTATTGGAAGACGGCGACGAGCGGCTCGAACTCGGCATGGCCGACCACCTGCAACACGGTCCATTCCCGTGGGCGCTGGCGAAGCAGGGCTCGTTCACCCCGCTGCTGGCGTACAGCCGCAGCCAATTGGTCGACACCGAGGCGGTGAAGCGATGGTTCGACGCTGCGCGCGGGGTAATGCCGCTCGAGGTCGATACACGCATCGGTTTCGGCGGAGAAGGGGAGTCGGTCTGGTCCTTCGCGCCGCTTGAATGGGCTGTGGAAGATGATCGGCTTTCGTTCAGCGGCGGCCAGATGCAGATGCAGTTCAGCAACGATTTCCGAGATAGCGAGGGCGAAGGGCGTTTCGCGTCGCTCGTGGTAGGCGACGGGGCGCAAGACGACTCGGTGGCTTTGAAAGACATCGTGCTGAACACGCGCTCCACGCAGGCCGATGACGTAGTCGAAGTGAACAGCACGTTGAAAGCGGCATCCCTCGTGATTCACGACATGACTGAAGACGCGGTCACCGCAGAACAAGTCGCCGTCACGCTCGAAAGCCGCCAGAAGGCGTCGCTGCTCGATGCGGCCTTGCGCTATGAGTTCGGACGAGTGCTCGTGGGCGACATCGACCTGGGCAGCGTGACACTCGGCGGCGAAGTGGCCAGCTTTGATTACGAAGCGGTCTCGGCGCTTATGGCCGAGTACGAGGCGATTGAGTCGGAGCATGTTGGGGAAACCGACGAGGAATTCGAGCTCACGCCCGACGATGAGGCGCGGCTAATGGCCAAGATCGTTCCCGTGCTCGCATCGAGCCCAAAGCTGGCATTGCAACCGGTGGTATGGCGTAACGACAAGGGGGAAACGACGCTGGCAGTCAGCGCCGCGTTCCAGCCGCTTCCGGCTACTGAAGTCGCTACGGAACAAGACTTACTGGCGCAAGGGTTGCGGGAACTGCGCATTGAGCTCAAGCTTTCCAGGCCCATGTTTCTACAGGCCTTTGCCCAGACCGGAGCCAGTGAAGAAGAAAAGCAACAGCTCGAAATGTTGGCAGCGATGCTGTTCGACCAGTATGTGGGGGAAATGGAAAGC
>CAZPYF010000061.1:0-11432 GCA_964590015.1 uncultured Burkholderiaceae bacterium | reverse complement strand
GACTATGAGCGTCCGTTGAAGGAGATTTTCGAATGAATCAGGTTCTCTTCATCGCATCAAGCTTTGCACTCACCTGCTTTGTATTGGGCATGGTGATCGCCGTCTACAGAATGGGCACGGGCCCAACCATGGCAGACCGCGTACTGGCGCTCGACACCATGTACATCAACGGCATGCTCATCCTTCTTACGCTGGGGCTGCGCTTCAATTCGCCTCTTTATTTCGACATTGCACTGCTGATCTGCATATTCGGTTTCGTAGGGTCTGTGGCAATGGCCAAGTTCCTGCTGCGTGGCGAGGTCATCGAGCCATGATGACTGACCTTCCTGTATGGGCGGCTGCAGTCGTCTCATTTCTTCTTGTTGTCGCCGGCTTCTTTGCGCTCACAGGCTCGGTGGGCCTGCTACGGCTGCGCGACTTCTATAGTCGCATTCACGCACCAACTCTTGCCAACACCCTTGCCGCCTTCTGTCTCGTTGTATCGATTCTTATCACCGCCTCGTTTGTTCAACACCGTTTCGTGGCACATTCCTTGCTGGTTAGCTTCTTTCTGATCATTACTTCACCCGTGACCGCAATGCTTCTAATGCGCGCCGCCATCAAGCGGCAACTGCGGCACGATTTGAAAGAAAGAAACGAAGCCCCTGAACAGGGCTGAAGGCCAAAGCGGGAAACATCCGCTTTCAGAGAGCGGGAAAACCCTCGATATACTGGCCTTGTAACCGTCTCACTACTGGAGGTTCCATGAAGGCTATAAAACGGCTTGTTCGTCCTACACCGATGGCACTGGTCATCGCCGCTGCCGGGCTCATGCCTTTGGCAGCCAGTGCGCAGTCCGCCTCGATGGCGGAAATGCAGGCTCGCTACAAGGAAGACATGCAGCGTTGCGAAACCCTGACCGACGCTGAACGTAAACAGACCTGCCGCCGTGAGGCCGGCGCTGCCCTCCAGGAAGCCCGCCACAATCGGCTGGCGACGCCTCAGGCGAACACCAGCGCCAATGCGGCGCAACGTTGCGAGCGTCTGCCCGGCGATCGGCGCACCGAGTGCGAACGGCTGATGCGCGACGGCAGTGCCGTGACCCACGGCAGCGTCAGCGGCGGCGGTGTCTTGCGTGAACTCACCATCACCGTACCGGCAGACGGAACCGCAGGCGTTACCGGCACGACGAGCGCCACCGGCACTACCGGTGCTAACCGCGTGAGCGGCACTACGGGTACCGCAACACCCGGCTCTTCGTATGGCACCACGGGCCAAGCGGCTCCGGGCGGCTATCACTCGCCCAACGCACCCGCAAGCACGTACGGCTCGCAACCGGCGCCCGGCAGCTACCAAGCACCGGCTCCGGTCGGCGGCTATGGCGCGCAGCCGGCTCCGGCTCCTGGTTCCTACGGAACTCAGCCTGCACGCTAAGTGTCTTTGTTCTCTTGAGTGACCACTACAGGGCTGCGCGTTGACGCAGCCCTGTACGTTAGGTCTTCCTGGCGTCGCAGCCGCGCCCCTTTGCGCGGCCCTGGGAAAACCACCGTGACGCGGGTTCCCTGGAACGCGGGTCGACTCACCAGATTCCACCACGCGCCGTGGGCAATCGCGATCTCGCGAACAATAGCGAGCCCTAGACCCGAGCCGCCCGGAAGCGTACCCGGAACACGATAGAACGCCTCAAATACGCGTTCCACCTCTTCCGGTGCGAGCCCCGGCCCATCGTCCTCTACGGTGAGCGTCGGCGGGTTCATACCAACATGAACACGTATCGTCGTGGCGCCGCCGCCATAACGCAGTGCGTTATCAACCAGGTTGCCCAGCAGCTCATCAAGCAGTACCGGGTCAATATCCACCCATACCGGCTCATCGGGCGCCATCATCTCGAGCGACAGGCCTGCACTGCGAGCAGCAGGAATCCATTCCGCCGCGGTGGTACGGGCCCACTCGCCCAAATCGCCTCGCACAAAACTATCGTGCGGGCGAATCGAAGAATCGGCGCGGGCCAGCACCAGCAACTGCTGACCGAGACGAATCATGCGGTCGGTGACCGACTTGATTCGTTCGGCCCGCTCGCGCACATCCGTCGGTAGGTCACCCGCCAACATGAGTTCGCATTCGAGCTTGAGGCCCGTGAGGGGGGTACGCAGTTGATGTGCGGCGTGGCCGACAAAGCGACGTTGTGCCTGCACCGATGCATCGAGCCGCGACAATAGGTCGTTGATATGGGCAACCAGAGGCGCAATCTCGCTGGAAAGCGCCTGCGTGTCGAGCGGTTGTAGATCATCGATGGAGCGTTGTGCGATCTCGTTCGCAAGCCGGTTCACGCTGTCGAGACCCGATCGAATGCCGCTTATGAGCACCCAGCCAAAAATGAACAGCAGTACGAGCTGGCTTAATACCATGGCCCAGAACAGATCGCGCTCGAGCCAGTCATCGATACTCATCGTGCCGGTGAAATACCAGGTGGCGATGACATCCATGATGATCAGCACCACTACAGCCGGCATGAGCCGCAGAACAAGGTGCCGGGCGAGCGACCCGCGCGGAATCAACCGAGCGATACGGCTAGGCCGGCTCATCGACTTCAAGTAGATAGCCGAAACCGCGCACCGTCTGGATGCCGGCGCCCGTGCCCTCAAGGCGACGCCTGAGCCGATAGATATAGACTTCCACGGCGTTCTCGCTGAAATCGGCATCCCAGGCTGATAGGGAGTTCACGATTTGCCGCTTGGTGACCACCCGGCCGACACGCGCCATAAGCATCTCTAGTACCGAGAGCTCGCGTACCGATAAGTTCAGGCGTTCGCCGCCAGCCCTTACCTCGCGGCCCACGGTATCGAACTCCAGGGGCCCGGCCTCAATGATGGAATGGACGTGCCCGGAGCGCCGCCTGCCCAGCGCCCGCACGCGTGCCGCGAGTTCAGCCAGCTCGAAGGGCTTGGTGACGTAATCGTCGGCCCCGCTATCGAGGCCGGCTACCCGATCGTCGACACCGTCGCGCGCGGTGAGTATGAGCACCGGCAACGACTCCGAAGCGCTGCGCAGTTCACGTAGCACATCGAGCCCGCTCTTGCTGGGCAGGTTCAGATCGAGCAGGAGAAGGTCGTAGTGCTGGCCCACGATGGTTTCGACCACCTGAGAGCCGTCTTGCAACCAGTCGACGGCATAGCCCTGCTGAGTGAGGAACTCTTGCAGTGCATTGCCGAGGGTCGCGTCGTCTTCAATCACGAGTATTCGCATATCGTGATTCTAGTCGAGGCGTGCCGTTTCTGGGCCTCCCGGTCGCCCTGCTATTGAGCAGGCGCCGGTGTGGCGCCCGAAGCGGCGGGTTGAGCCGAAGTACCGACGCTCGCTGATTGCCCCGCCGGCGTGGGAGCCGGCCGCGTGACAAAGCCAATGCGCTTCAGCCCCGAGCGGCGCGCCACGCTCATGACTTGCGCCAGCACCTCATAACGGGTGTCGAGATCGGCGCGAATACGCAGTTCGGGTTGCGGGTCGACGCCCGCTTCGGCCGCCATGAGCCCCGGCAACTGCTCGAGCGTGATGGACTGCTCGTTCCAGAACAGCTGGCCGTCGGCATCAACCGCAAAGTCCACCACCGTGGGCTCTTGCTGCACCGGTTCTGAGCTAGCTTGGGGTACGTTGATCTTGATGGAGTGGCTCATCAAGGGCGCCGTGATAATGAAGATCACCAGCAGCACCAACATGACGTCGATGAGCGGAACCATGTTGATTTCCGACATCGCATGGGCACTGCTCTTGTTCTCGAAGCTGCCGAACGCCATTATTCCCCCTTCGCAGTCGCCAGAGCGACCCGCCGCACTTTACCGCTGCCATTGCCGTCATTCACTTGCTGGCCGGTGCTGAGGAAGGTAAAGAGATCATGGGCAAACGCGTCGAGGCTTGCCAGGTAAACGCGGTTGCTGCGCACGAAACCGTTGTACGCCAGCACGGCGGGAATAGCCACTGCTAGCCCCAGGCCCGTCATGATCAGCGCTTCGCCCACCGGGCCGGCAATACGGTTGATGGTCACGCCATCCGACAGGCCAATGCCCACTAGTGCATGGTAGACGCCCCACACCGTACCGAAAAGACCTACGAAGGGCGCCGTAGAGCCAATCGACGCGAGCATGGTCAGCCCATTCTCGAGCTTTGCTGTTTCTTCGTCGATAACTTTCCGAATTGTTCGCGTGACAAACGCGCCGGTAGAGCCTTTCTCTTCCAACCGCAGCGCCCCGTACTTCGCATGGTGATTGCGGGCGTGGATGGCATGGCTCGCCAGATGGGCGAATGGCTCGTTGGCCCCGTGCGTGGCGATCTCGTTTTCGACCTGCTCAAGCGAACTGGCGGCCCAGAACTCACGCAGAAATTGGCCCGACCGACGCTTCAGCCGCAGACGCATGATCAGCTTCACCACGATCAGATACCAACTGATGAGCGACATGATCAACAGAATGCCGAAGAGCGATTTCCCAACAATGTCACTTTGCGAGATGAAATGCAGGAAGCCGGTGGGCGCGGTATTCGGCAAGGTAGACACGTCGGTCATAGCCACGCCAGTCGCGCCCATCGCGGCGGGCACCTGCGATGCAGTCGCGGCTGTTGCAGCGCCGGGGGCCGATGGGGTGATCAAGCCGGCATCGGGCGCAGTGGACATCGCCGCGCCAGCCGCGTCGGTTGCCGCCGGTGCAGCCGAGTCGGCCACCTGCGCAAGCGACTGAAGGGCCAAGTCGATGAAATCGAGCATACTCAATGTCCTATAGAACGAAATCGAAAGGAATATCTGCCTGTGCCTGGTACGCGCGGCCGTTTTCCGTATAGGGTTTGAAACGCGCACTGCGCACCGCCTTCAGCGCGGCATCATCAAGGCGTTGGTGCCCCGAGGTACTGCGGACAGTGGCCTGTGTCACCCGGCCCTCCGGCGAAATCAACACACGAACCACCACCCGCCCCTGCTCGCCACGGCGCTGCGACATGCGCGGGTAGTCGGGAACCGGCCGCTTGCCTAGATAGTCGACCTTGCCGATGACACGCGGGCGATCGGGGTCAACAGGCGCCGACGGGGCCTTTGCCACCGGTGCGGATTGCTGGCCCGACGGCGCGGCAGGAGCCGGAGCAGCTTTCGCGGGCGCGGGAGCTGGTGCGGGCTTGGGGGCAGGCACTGGCTTGGGCTGAGGCTTTGGCGCTGGCTTCGGCTGTGGCTTTGGTTGTGGCTTGGGTTCGGGCTTTGGCTCCGGTTTGGGCTCGGGCTTAGGTTCCGGCTTTGACTCGGGCTTAGGTTCCGGCTTAGGTTCGGGTTTAGGTTCCGGCGGCGGCGGTTCCGTGATCGCTTCAGGCTCGGGCTCGGGTTCCGGGAGCGGCTCGGGTTCCGGTTCGGGCTCCGGAAGCGGCTCTGGTTCTGGTTCGGGCTCAGGGATAGGCTCGGGCTCGGGAATTAGTTCGGGCTCGAGGGTAGGCTCCGGTTCCGGCTCAGGAGTGGGCTCAGGCTCGGGGATGGGCTCCGGCTCAGGGATCGGTTCAGGCTCTGGGGTAGGTTCGGGTTCCGGCTCCGCGATTGACTCAGGCTCCGGCACCGGTTCGGAGACCGGCTCTTCCTGCGGAACCGTTTCCTCTACCGCTTCTACGGCAACGACTTCGTCGGCCGCATTCTCGTTAGGCGCAGCGTCTTGCACCTCGTCGGAGATCTCGACGAAGCGGACCTCTACCGTTTCAGGCAGGTCGGTTTCAATTTTGCTGGGCGGAGCCGAGATAATCGCGGCCAGTATGGCGGCATGCAGCCCGATCGCCACGGTCGCGCCCACGAGGCGGACAGACGCGGGGCGAAGGTTTGGGGGAACTGACAGACGCGGCATGGATCCAACAATTGCTAGGCGTAGCAGCAGTACGCTGCCTGCGCCTGCCAAGAGATGGGGAATATTATCACTAATGCGAACGATTCGCAATTGAGATAGATCATACAATGAGCAAGATCCATACCTCTTCCTCGGGCAGCAGGCAACAAAAAAGGCACCCAAGTTTCCTTAAGTGCCTGTTCTTTGCCAATTAGTGGTGGGTGCTGACGGGTTCGAACCGCCGACCTACGCCTTGTAAGGGCGCCGCTCTACCAGCTGAGCTAAGCACCCATTCGGGTACCACTTAAACTCTGGCGTGCTTCGAGTAAACAAGAATTATATCTTGCCAGACTCGGGTGCGCAAGGCGCACCGTTTCATCTCAATTCACTGCATCTTTGAGCGCTTTGCCCGGGCGGAACTTCGGCACGCGAGCCTTCTTGATCTTGATGGCCTCGCCGGTACGGGGGTTGCGACCGGTACGCGCCGCGCGCTCGGAGACCGAAAAAGTACCGAACCCAACGAGGGTGACACTGTCCTTCTTCTTGAGAGTCGTGGTCACCGCTGCGATGAAGGCTTCCAGTGCACGACCCGCGTCGGCTTTGGAAAGGTCAGCCTTCGTGGAAATGTGTTCGATGAGCTCTGTTTTGTTCATTAAGGATTACCCCTAAAAATTTATTTTCATCAAGCGATCCCGGGGGGAACTACCTGGAAAAAACTCCGGCGCCCTGGCCAAGACATCGGAAAAGAGCGGCCGACGTGCCGGACGGCTACCGCGTATTAAGCCTTATATAAGCGCGGACTGTCAAGCAGGAAACCCCTGTATTGGGCCTTCGAGCAAAACGTGCGTAGACACGCCGTATCACGCTAACGCTTGTTCAAAATCTTCAATAAGATCATGGACATCTTCGGTGCCTACAGACAGTCGTAACTGGTTGTCGGCGATGCCCATTTGCGCCCTCAATGCCGGCCCCATTTCATAATAGATGGTGTGAGCAATCGGCAACACCAGGCTGCGGTTGTCGCCCAAATGGGTGGCGAGCACAATGACACGAAGGCGATTCAGGAAGGCCAGCAGGTCGACATTCTCGGCCAGCTCAACAGCCAACAGCGCTCCGTAGCGGCCGCCGAATAAGGCGGTGGCGCGCTCATGCTGCGGATGGCTGGGCAGCCCGGGATAGATCACACGCGCCACGCGCGGATGCTTCGACAGCACCTGCGCCAGCGCCAAGGCGTTATCGCAGGCCTTGCCCATGCGTAGTGCCAGAGTTTCGGCACCGGCGGCGATACGATGGGCCGCGTCAGACGACAACGTGGCGCCCATGTCGCGCAAACCCTTTTTCTTGATTTGAGTCAGCCCCCACCCGGCAGCGTTGCCAGTGCGGTAAGGTTCAGAGATATTGGGGTAGTCAGACCAGTCGTACAAACCCGTGTCGGTCACCGACCCACCCAGCGCGTTGGCATGTCCGCCAATATGCTTCGACAGCGAGTTCATCACCAGCCCCGCGCCCACCGACTTGCCGGTGCACAGCCATGGCGTAGAAAGCGTATTGTCGACCACATACAGAAGCCGCTGCTCGCCACACCATTGGCCGATTCCTTTTAGATCGGCCACATGCGTACCGGGGTTCGCGAGGCTCTCGACAAACACCATGCGGGTTTCCGGGCGACGCGCGGCCTTCACGGCTTCGAGATCGGTGGCATCAACGAGCGTTACCTCGACACCGAGGTCGCGCAGCGTGCCGAGCAGGCTGTTGGTATTGCCAAAAATGTATTGGCTGCTGATAAGGTGATCGCCCTTCTTTAACAGGGTGAAGAAAATCGCCGTCAGCGCCGCCATGCCCGTGGCGAACGATACGGTATTCAGGCCGCCTTCCATCTGGGTGATCTTGGCTTCCAGCGCCTGCGTGGTGGGCGTACCCTGGCGGGCATACGAGAACCCCGGCCTGCCTTGGAAAACGGCGATCAGGTCTTCAGCCTTCTCGAAGGCGTACTGCGATGAAGGGTGCACGGGCTTATGTACGGCTCCGTTTTCAGCGCCCTGGCGGCGGTCGGAGTGGAGCGTAGTGGTGGTAAAGCCGTTCGTAGACATAATGTGGATACTCGACTGTGTCGGTTCTGCGGAATTCGAGGAAGGCGCCAGGAGAGGCGGGGCGCCATGAGCGCCTGGAAACGTGCAAGATTATCGCTGTCGGGAATCCGTGCGGGAATCCGTGCAGCGAGTCGGCCCTCAGCCGCTGTTCAAGCGCTGCCTCACGGACTCGTAAAGACATATCGCACTGGCCACGCTGACATTCAAGCTTTCCACCGAACCCAACATGGGAATATTCACCAGTTCGTCGCAGGTTTCGCGTGTTAAGCGACGCATGCCCTCGCCTTCCGCGCCCATGACCCAGCCCATGCTGCGTCGCGCGTCGACTTGGTGTAAGCCCGCTTTCGCCTGATCATCGGTGCCCACCAGCCAGACATCGCGCTCCTTGAGCGCGCGCATGCTGCGCGCCAGATTCGTGACCATGATGTACGGCACCGACTCAGCCGCGCCGCACGCGACGCGGCGCACGGTGGCGTTAAGGCCCACCGCACGATCTCGTGGGGCTATGACGGCATGCACGCCGGCCGCATCGGCCGTGCGCAGGCAAGCACCCAAATTATGAGGGTCGGTGACGCCATCGAGAAGCAAAAGTAACGCAGGTTCCTTGCGATCTTCAAGGTGGTCAAGCACTTCATCGACATCGATGGCGAGGGGGTTGGCTTCCGCCAGACCCACAACGCCCTGATGGCGCATGCCGCCTGCCAGACCATCGAGCCGCGAGGCCGGCACGCTCCGGCACTTCAGCCCCGCCGCTGCGGCTTGCTCGAGTAGCCCCTGCATGCGCTTATCGCGCCGCGACTCATCGTAATAGAGTTCTTTGATGGTGGCCGGCGCGTGGCGCAAGCGCGCGGTAACGGCATGAAAGCCGGCCAGTACTTGTGACGACATGGATTCCTCGAAGATTGGAGCGTGGCGGGCATTTTAACGCCGCGGACCGCCCCCCTTGCCATCGCCGGGCGCAGCGCCGGCCTTATTGCGTTGGGAAGAGGCCTCGGCCTTACGCGCATTACGCTTGGCTTCAGCGCGGCGCTGACTGGCGGTGGTGCCCTTCAATGCTTCCGGCTTGGTAGTAGCGGCCCGCTTCACGCGGCGAGGCGATTCCTTTTCGGGCGCCATGAGCGCCTTGAAGCTTGTGCCCTTCACCAACCGGAATTCGATTCTGCGCGCCTCGAGGTCGACGCGCGCTACCTGCACCTGAACCGCGTCGGTAAGGCGATACCGAATGCCGGTGCGTTCGCCGCGCAGTTCGTGCGAGGCTTCGTTGTACTGGAAGTAGTCGGAACCCAGCTCAGAGACGTGAACCAGGCCTTCGACAAAGAGCGTTTCGAGCGTGATGAATAGCCCAAACGGCGCAACGCCCGTGACCCGGCCGCTGAAGACTTCGCCCACGTGCTCTTTGATGAACCAGCACTTGAGCCAGGCTTCGACATCGCGTGAAGCATCGTCGGCGCGCCGTTCGGCAGCCGACAACACCAAACCGAGCTTTTCCCACGTGGCCTGTTCCTTCTCGTCGTTCGGCAGCACCATGGCAGCCTTCACATCGGCCACCTTCGGTACATAACGCTTTCCGGCCAATATGCCTTTGATAACCCGATGGGTCAGCAGATCGGGGTAGCGGCGAATGGGCGACGTGAAGTGCGCGTAGTGGTCGTACGACAAGCCAAAGTGGCCCGCCTGTTCGGGGCTGTAGATGGCCTGTTGCAACGAGCGCAACGCCATCGTTTGAATGATTTCGAAGTCGGGCCGGCCGCGCGCCTGCTGCATGAGCGTGGCGTAGTCTTCGGTACCGGGGTCATCGCCGCCACCCAGCGACAGGCCCACCGTAGTGAGATAGGCGCGCAGCGTTTGCAGCTTTTCGGGTGTGGGGCCTTCGTGCACCCGGTACAAGCCATGGCGCTTGTTGCGTGTCATGAACTCAGCCGCGCAGGTGTTGGCGGCGAGCATGCACTCTTCAATAAGCTTGTGCGCTTCGTTGCGCACATGGGCTTCGATGCGCTCGATTCGACCCAGATCGGTGCATACGATACGCGTTTCCACCGTATCGAAATCGATGGCGCCACGCTTCACACGGGCGGTAGCAAATAATTGGTAGAGCTCGTGCAGATCGCGAATATGCGGCAGCACATCGCCCAACGAGCTGGCTGCAGGGCCCTTTGGCTGCTGCAAAGCTTCCCACACCTGGTTATAGGTGCACCGGGCGTGTGAGTGAATGACGGCGTCGTAGAACTGATAGCCCGTGATCTGGCCGGCTTTCTGACCACTGCCGGCAATGACCATGTCGCATACCAGCACCAGGCGATCGACGTCGGGGTTCAGCGAACAGATGCCGTTCGACAGCGCTTCGGGCAACATGGGAATGACGCGGCGCGGGAAGTACACGCTGGTGCCGCGCTCGAGCGCATCGCCATCGATGGCATCGCCGGGTCGCACATAGTGGCTGACATCGGCAATGGCCACCAGCAGACGCCAGCCGGCACGGCGACGTTTCTCGGTGCCGAGGTTCACCGGCATGCAGAATACGGCGTCGTCGAAATCGCGGGCGTCTTCGCCGTCGATGGTGACAAACGGCACATCGCGCAGGTCGACGCGGCCTTTGGTGTCTGATGCCCGGACAGCATTGGGCAAGCGGGCGGCACGCTCTTGCGCCGCGTCTGAGAACTCGTGCGGCACACCGAACTTGCGCACGGCGATCTCGATTTCCATACCCGGATCGTCGATTTCGCCCAGCACTTCAATAACGCGCCCCATGGGTTGGCTATGCCGCGTGGGTTGCTGCAGAATCTCGACCGTAACGACTTGGCCGTGTTCTGCAGCGTTGATTTCCTGGGGGGGAATGAGAATATCGTGCTTGATGCGCTGATCTTCAGGCACCACGATACTGGCACCGCGCTCGCGCAGGAAGCGGCCTACCAGCCGGTTGGTGCGGCGCTCGAGTACTTCGACAATAAGCCCTTCCAGCTTGCCGCGATACTCGCCTTCGATCTTGGCAAGCACACGGTCGCCATGCAGCACCTTGAGCATTTCGCGGGGCGGCAAGAAGAGATCGGGCCCGCCGTCGTCGCGCAACAGAAAGCCGAAGCCGTCGCGGTGACCCTGTACCCGGCCCGGTAGGAATTCAAGCTTGGTGTTGACCTGGATCTTGCCCTGGCGATTCGTGAAAATTTGGCCGTCGCGCTCCATGGCCCTGAGGCGCCGTTCGAAGCCGATTGACAATGGCACGTCGGCCCCTGCGGCGCGGGCAAGCGCCTCGAGCGCCATAGGTTTCGCGAAGGCACGCAATTGCTGCATGATGACTTCGCGGCTGGGAACTTGAGGATCGAAATCCGGGGGAAGGTCAATCGCTCCAGCGATGTCTTCCGGGTTGTTGCTTTTTTTTGATCGTTTGCTCAAAGGGGGATTTCCGTTTCTTTAGAAACCACGCTATACTTCGCTGCTTCTTTTGAAGTGGCAGCGAAGCGGTGGTCGTCAAGACCCATAGCATACACGCTAAGCCCAGGTGGCGGAATTGGTAGACGCGCATGGTTCA
>CAZPYF010000060.1:0-11509 GCA_964590015.1 uncultured Burkholderiaceae bacterium | reverse complement strand
CGCATCCCCGCAAAGTCTCGCTATGTTGACCTTCCCATGGTGGAAAGGTTTATGCTGTCTGTATGAATTCCACTGAAGCAGGCACTCCCGTGAAAACTCCGTCCATCTCCCCCAACTCCGCGCCCACCACCTTGGCAGTGGAAGGCATGACCTGCGCCTCGTGCGTGGGGCGCGTCGAAGCCGCGCTGCGCAAGGTGGAAAACGTGAATCAGGTGTCGGTCAACCTGGCCACGGAAAAAGCGACCGTGCACGGATCCGCCGACCCGGCGCGGCTGGCTGCCGCGATCGAAGCTATTGGGTATGACGCGCGGGTGATCGAAGACGCGGAGGACCCGGGGTACGAGGAGGCGGCGGCGCGAAAGGACGCGGAGCGTCTGCATCTGAAGCGTGATGTGTGGGTGGCGGCGGCGTTGACACTGCCGGTATTCATTCTTGAGATGGGTGCCCACCTTATTCCGGGCATGCACGCCCTCATCGAACGTAGCATCGGCATGCAGGCTAATTGGCTGCTGCAGTGGGTGCTCACCACGCTGGTGTTGGTGTTTCCCGGCCGACGATTCTATGTCTTGGGCTTGCCGGCGCTCTTGCGGGGAGCGCCCGACATGAATTCACTGGTGGCCGTCGGTACGTTGGCCGCGTATGGCTATTCCATTGTTGCCACCTTCGCGCCCCACTGGCTGCCCCAAGGCTCGGTGAACGTGTATTACGAAGCAGCGGCGGTCATCGTGACACTGATTCTACTTGGGCGATTCCTCGAGGCGCGTGCCCGGGGGCGTACATCGGCGGCTATTCAACGCCTGGTCGGCTTGCAGGCCAAGACCGCGCGGGTGCGCCGCGACGGCGAAGTGCATGACACGCCCATTTCCGACGTAGTGCCCGGTGACCTCATCGAGGTGCGCCCGGGTGAACGCGTTCCGGTCGATGGTGAAGTCGTCGAAGGTGAGAGCTATGTCGACGAATCAATGATTTCCGGCGAGCCTGTGCCGGTGGCTAAGCACCTGGGCAGCCCGGTGGTAGGCGCCACGGTGAATCAGACGGGCGCCTTCACGTTCCGCGCTACGGCCGTAGGCGGGCAGACCGTATTGGCACAGATCATCCGCATGGTCGAACAGGCTCAGGGGGCCAAGCTGCCCATCCAGGCCATGGTCGACAAGGTCACGCTCTGGTTCGTTCCCGCCGTAATGGCGGCGGCACTGCTGACCTTCCTGGTATGGATGGTGTTCGGGCCGTCGCCGGCACTGACTTTCGCCCTCGTGAATGCTGTGGCAGTACTCATCATTGCGTGCCCCTGCGCCATGGGCCTGGCCACGCCCACCTCCATCATGGTGGGAACCGGCCGGGGCGCAGAGATGGGTGTGCTGTTTCGTAAAGGCGAAGCGCTGCAACGGCTGCGCGATACCCGGGTGGTGGCGGTCGACAAAACGGGTACGCTCACCGAGGGCCGTCCGGCGCTGACCGACCTTGAGCTGACTCCGGGTTTTGAGCGAGCCGACGTACTGGCTCGAGTGGCGGCGGTCGAGGCGCGTTCGGAGCATCCCATTGCCAGGGCGTTGGTGGAAGCGGCTCAGGCAGAAGGGCTTTCGGTGCCCGCCATCACAAATTTCAGTTCTGTCACCGGCTTCGGCGTGCGGGGCGACGTACACGGTGAACCGGTCGAAATCGGGGCCGACCGCTACATGCGCGAGCTGGGTCTGGATGTCGAAGTCTTCGCTCACGTCGCCCGCCGCCTTGGTGAAGAAGGGAAGTCGCCCCTATATGCCGCGATCGGCGGGCGCCTGGCGGCCATCGTGGCCGTGGCTGACCCGATCAAGCCCGATACGCCGGCGGCTATCGCCGCGCTGCACGACCTCGGCCTCAAGGTTGCAATGATCACCGGCGATAACGCGCGCACGGCTCATGCGATCGCGCAACGCCTCGGTATCGACGAAGTCGTGGCCGAAGTGCTGCCCGACGGCAAGGTCGACGCCGTTCGCCGCTTGCAGGCGCAACATGGTGTGCTGGCATTCGTGGGCGATGGCATCAACGATGCACCGGCTCTTGCGCAGGCCGATGTGGGGCTGGCTATCGGCACCGGCACCGACATTGCCATCGAGGCGGCCGATGTGGTGCTGATGTCGGGCAGCTTGCTAGGCGTGCCCAATGCCATTGCGCTCTCGCGCGCCACCCTGCGTAACATCCGCCAGAACCTCTTTTGGGCGTTTGTGTACAACACCGCGCTAATACCGGTCGCGGCGGGCGTGCTGTATCCGGCATGGGGAATATTGCTGTCGCCGATCTTTGCGGCGGGGGCTATGGCGTTGTCGAGCGTGTTCGTACTGGGTAATGCACTGCGTCTGCGGGGTTTTGAGGCAGCGCACGGTGGTAAGGCGGCGCCGGCCGCTGGGGCGACACAGCCGGCTGGGTCGGCGGGGCAGGCGGCATGAATATCGGTGAAGCCGCCCAACGCTCGGGTGTTTCGGCCAAGATGATTCGATATTACGAGGAGTCGGGCTTGATTCCGCCCGCCGCGCGAACTCCTGCGGGCTACCGCGTATACGGCTCGAACGACCTGCACCGGCTTGTTTTCATACGGCGCGCCCGCGACCTGGGGTTCACCGTGAACGAAATCGGCGATCTGTTGAGCTTATGGAGTGATCGTTCACGCAAGAGTGCCGACGTGAAGCGTATCGCCGAGGCACATATTGACGGGCTCAACCAGAAAATTGCTGAACTCGAACGCATGGCCGGAACGCTGCAAACCTTAGTGAATTGCTGCGCCGGCGATGAGCGGCCCGATTGCCCGATTCTTGCCGAGCTCGAGCATTCGGGCCCTAAGGATTCCTGAACGGTCAGGCCGCTTGCGGCGGGAAATCGGCTTCGCGCAATGCCGCTTCGAGCTGCTCGCGGCTCGCTGTCGAGACGACGTTCACTTTGCGGGTAGGCGGATCCGCCTGAACCTGGGCTTGCGGGTCAACGTTCTGAATGGCTTTGGTTACCCCGCGCACACAGCCGCCGCAGGTCATGTTTTCGATATGGAATTGCATAGACACCTCTTGATGATCAATATGGTGCAAGCATAAGGCTTACCAGCGTGGGAAGGTCAAGCCGCAGCGCCTGCGACGCATGCCACCGCGTTACTGCTGAGGAACCGGCACGAGGCGGCCTAACCGTGCGAGCAATGCCGTGGCCAGTATGGCAAACGCGAGGCGGGTCCATAAGATGGCTGACAGATCGGCGCCCAGTAAAAGAATCAACAACGTGTCTTCAATCACGCTGTGGCACAAGCCCAGGAACGCCATGGTGAGGAAGATATCGCGCCGCGACATCTTGCCGGTGCGCGCCTCGCGGATAAGCAGCCCTGCGCCGATGCTCAGGCCCAGCGTGAAACCGATGATGGTGACATTGCTGGCCTCGCGGCCGATGCCGATAAGCCGCAGAAGCGGAGCCAGGGCCGCGTGCATGAGCCGCTCGATGCCAAGCGCCTTCAGCACACGCAACAAGGTCATGAGCGCCAGAATGATCACAAAGATCATACCGAGTGCACGAAGTTGCCCAATCGCCCACGCGGCCAGAGAGGCGTCGGTGGCCTCGGGGCGCCATAGCATGATTGCAGGCTCTTGAAGGCTGCCGGTGGTGGAATACCAGAGGTTCAGCAGGGCACCCAACACGAGCGCCCCGCCAAGACGGATCAACAGCGTGGCCGCCCAGGGCACGCCTGTCGCCTTGGCCACGGCGCCTTCGACGGGCAGCGAATGCGCGACCAAAATCATGGTGCCCAGTACGCTGACCTGCGCCACACTCAGTGGAACATGAAGGCTCATGTCGGCAAACACGGCCAAGCTGGTATAGATGCTGGTGAGCAGGGCGGCCGCCCAGACGATGCCGATTTCGGGCGGAAGACCGACCAGGTGCATGACGGGTGCGAGTACGCCCGCCAGCAAGTGGGTTCCGCCCGCCATGTCTAGCGCTTTCACGATGATCAATGCCGGCACCATGAGCCGGATCAGCACCAGGTACGAAGACACTGCATCACGAAACAGCCGCCCGACAGGGGCGGCAATGGCGGCAAACCGGGACATGGGTAAATAGAGAGGCGGAGGGAAGGCGCGCTTTCAACCCGCTGCGCGCCGGCGGCAGTTAAGGGGAATTATAGCTGCGATCCCCGAAGATCGCCGAGCCGATGCGAACCTCGGTGGAGCCTTCCGCCACCGCCAGTTCGTAGTCGCCGCTCATGCCCATCGAGAGGCGTTCCAGGCTGATGCCTGGAATGGCCTTCTCTTGCATGGCATCACGCAGTTCGCGCAGCCGTCGGAAGCAGGCCCTTACCGTGCCGGCGTCGGCGTCGTTCACGGCGAGCGTCATCAACCCTTGAACGCGCAGCCGAGGCGCTTCCTGCGCGACAAACCGCAGGAAGTCTTCAAGCTCGTTGGGATCGAGCCCGAACTTGGACGGCTCGTGTGACGTCTTGATTTGCACCAGCACATCGAGGCTTCGCCCCTCGATCGCAAGCCTGCGTTCGAGCGCGACAGCCAGTTCCTTACGGTCGAGCGACTGGATCTCGGCGGCATGCCGGGCAATTTCCTTCGCCTTGTTGGTTTGAAGGTGGCCAATCATGACCCACTTAGCCGACGTGTCGGCCAGGGCGGCGGCCCGGTCGCGGATATCTTGCGCCTTGTTTTCGCCGAAGCGGGTCATGCCGGCGGCAATGGCTTCTCGTACCGCTGCGTCGGGGAATGTCTTGCTGACGGGCAACAGAGTGACGCTGCCGGGTGCACGCCCGGATTCGACGGCAACCGCGTCAAGGCGTTCGCGCAGCTTGGCAATGCGTTCGGAAATGTGGGGCACAGCAACCATGGTTCAGAGAGTGAGCGCCTCGCGCAGACCTGCCACGAGTTCGTACGAGTGCAGCCGCGCCGACTGGTCATAGGTGTTGCAAGTAATGATCAGTTCATCTGCGCGCGTTCGAGTGAGAAATTCGCGCATGACATGCGTGACGGCTTCCGGCGTACCGATGGCGGCACAGGAAAGTACGTGGTCGAGCAGTGCGCGTTCATGGGGCGCCAGCGTGTCGGTGTAGCCGCGCACGGGTGGTGGCAGCTGGATCGGGCGGCCGCTGCGCAGGCTTACGAAAGACTGCTGCCACGATGAGGCCAGATAGTGGGCTTCGTCATCGGTATCGGCGGCGAACACGTTATAGCCCAGCATCACATACGGTTTGGCCAGATGCTTCGAGGGCCGAAAGGTATTGCGATACACATCAATGGCTTGCATCATCATTTGCGGCGCGAAATGCGAGGCAAAGGAATAGGGCAGGCCCAGGTAGGCCGCCAGTTGGGCGCCGAACATACTCGAGCCCAGAATCCAGAACTCGGGAGCAAGCCCTTTCCCCGGCACGGCCGTGACCGGCAAGCGTGAGTCTTCTGAAAAGTATTCCATCAGTTCCACGACGTCGCGCGGAAATGCCTCGGGGTCGCTATCAAGGTTACGCCTGAGGGCGCGCGCGGCAACTTGGTCTGAACCCGGCGCGCGACCCAAGCCAAGATCGATCCGCCCGGGGTAGAGCGACTCCAGTGTGCCGAACTGCTCGGCGATGACCAGCGGAGAATGATTGGGCAGCATGATGCCGCCTGCGCCCACACGAATCGTGGATGTGCCGCCGGCAATGTGACCGATGAGCACCGAGGTGGCCGCGCTGGCAATGCCCGGCATCCCGTGGTGCTCTGCTAGCCAGTAACGGTGGAAGCCCAGCGACTCAGTGAGCTGCGCCAGTTCAAGGCTATTGCGGAAAGACGTGGCCGCGTCACTGCCATGAGCGATGGGCGCCAGGTCAAGTACGGAGAGTATCGTCATTCGGGAATAGTACAACGAGCGCGAGGCGGTACGCCGTTCAGACCGGCCAATGCTCGAGCCGCCCAACACGGGCACCCACGACCATTTCGGTGATCCAACTGACCAGTATCGAGGTATAGGCCTGCTGGCAGGCCTTGTCGGTCAAGCCGTGGTCGGCGCCGTCAATCACCCGGTGGGTGAGCGAGTGGGAATGCTGGAAGGCCGCGCGGTAACTCATGATGGTAGCGTGGGGCACCAGGTGGTCATTTTCCGACTCCACAAGCAACACATCCCCGCGAAACTGCATGCAGGCCATGAGCGCCCGGTTGTCTGTGGGGGGCAGGATGCTGCTGCGGTAGCGTGCCAGGTCTGCGCGGTCGAGTGCGCGTTTGGGCGTGTCCCATTGCTCGTCGCGGTATAGCGAAGGCACCCGAAGCGAGAGCCAGCGTACGGGTCGCAACGTGGTGAGTATCGTTGAGAGATAGGCGCCGTAACTGGTGCCCACCACAGCAATGGCTTCGGTGTCGATCGCCGGATGCCGATGCAGGCAGTCGTAGGCCGAGATCAAATCGCGAAGATTTTCTTCGCGTGTGACCGTCTGCTGGCGTTCGGAGTTCTTAATATGGCCTCTCAAATCGAACGTGAGACACACGCAACCGAGACCCGCAATGCCGCGGGCGCGTTCGAGGTCACGCTCCTGACTGCCGCCCCATCCGTGCACGAACAGTACGCCGGGCACCTTGTTGCGGGGCGCCAGGAAGGTGCCCGCCATGGATTCATCTTCTACTCTGATTTCAATTGTGTTGCTGCTCGTTCCCATACGCTTCCACCATGACGTATTTTCGGATCAGGCCGAGTTCCGGGTCATGCCCGGCGAACGTTTCGACTGCGTGGGGCGGTGCCGATTCATCTTCACCGAATATTTCCCGTGTTTCCGCCCAAATACACGCGCAGGTCGGGTCAGTCACGAACACTTCAAGCGCGGCAATCTCGGCGCGCGTGGCGCCGCCGATTCGCCAGGATTGTTCCAACACGCCCATCAGCCGTTCGCCCCCCGGGCCGGTGCCGGCCGCAACGTCATAGTTACGGCGCGAAGCAAAGAAGCCCGGGTAGCAAGCATCCGCAGCCTGATCGTAGCGCCATGCCTGTTCAACCGCGCGACGGCAATCCTCAAGAATCGCCAAGTCCCTCAACGCATCGTAGCCACCTCGCGCGAACTGAAGGCGTGAGCCCCCATACACAAGTGTGCCTTGGTTGTCGGGGGTGAGGCGTTGCGTTCCGATATAGCTGGCGATCAGCCCGCCCGGCAGACGCACCTGCCCAACGCTATAGGTAACGACATCTTCAAGGTGCACTTCCAGGACGACACCGCACGTCGCCAGGTCGTGTTCATTCAGTTGCGTAAGCGCGGCTTCCAGTTGCGCCATGTCGGCGATGAGCTTTTGACCGCGACCGGCTGTTGCCCTTACAGGTTTCAGCCGCAACGGTTGAGCTCCAACGTGCAGAAGCTGGGCGGCCGTACGCAAATCATCGGCCGAGAAGGCGGTACGACCTGGCAGCGTGGCCGTGTCGACGTGATTCGCAAATTCACTGGACCAGCCGATGGGGCACTTCGCCTGTGGGCCCACCAACCCGTGGGTAATGGCTTTGGTTGGCATGAAGACATGGTCGGCGTAACCGCCGAGCAGGTCGGTTTCACCATGCACATCGAGCCGCGCCTGGGTTTCGGCGCCTATCAGGGTGTCCGCCGGCACGAAATAGCACCGCCGGCCAGTGTGGCGACCCGTGTCGTAGATGCCTTCGAAGGGCACGTCCATTAGATCGGCGATGCGACCGGCAATATCGCGATGGACAACAGCTTCGTGTTCTGGAACGTTCTTTCCTGCGGGGTACAAAACCACGGCATCGTGGCCTGATGCCGAAAGGGCGCCTATCATGCGGCCGGTTTCCTTAAGGTGATATGTATCGTCGGCGCGGCCACCGCTACGGTCGCGGTGTCTGGCCGGTGCCCTTCCTGATACATGCGCGCCGCTCCTTACGGCAGCGGCGCGCATGTCATTACTACGGCTTACAGCGGCTTAGCGCTGCGTACGTACTTCAGGCAATGCCTTCAGCTGTTCTTTGGTGTAGCCCGACAGCAGTACGCGATCGTCATTGCGCTCAAACCGATCGAACGGCACGGCCACGTCCTTCTGACCCATGCCCAGGAAACCGCCGGCTCCGATCAACAAGTAGAGCGTGCGGCCGTCTGAAGAGATCACCACGTCGTTTACATCGCCGACCTTCTCGTCATTCTCGTTAAAGACGCTCTTACCGATGAAGTCGTCTTTCGCGCTCCAGCCAGTGATGGCTTCGGTTGAGGCGGTCGCAGCGTCTTGCGTGCCGGCGCGTGTATCAGCGCCGGTTGCGCCGGTCGTTGCGGCACCGGACATGGCGCCTGCTGCACCTGCCCCAGTACCTGCTGCGCCAGCACCTGTTGCGCCGGTCCCTGCCGTGCCTGTGCCAGCTGCGCCGGTATTACCTGATCCAGCTGCGCCCGTATTGGAGGCGCCCGAGCCGCTGGCGCCAGTGTTACCCGCGCCTGAACCTGTCGCGCCTGTGTTCGAGGAGCCCGAGGCGGCAGCACCCGTTGCACCGGAACCTGCTGTTGAGCCGGCTGCGGCGGATGAGTCAGTTGCGCTCGACCCGGCACCCGATTGGTTGGTCTTCATCGCGGAGCCCTGAGACGCACGGTTGTTACCGGTGTCGGGCGTGGTCGTCGTCTGCGCATAAGCAGTGCCAAAGACTAGCGGCATAGTGACGGCGAATGCGGTTGCGAGAGTTTTCATCTTCATATCTACCTCCGTGTGAATGACGCCCTTCCCAAGCAATCGCTGTGCCACCGGCGTGGCTCGCGGCGCCAAGAATTGGGCCGGGTACGGCGGTTGCTGGGTGTTCGACCGCAATCACACGCGTGGTTCAACGCTAACAGGAGCTCACTATGAAAAAGGGAAAACGAATCGCAGCCGGCGCCGTCACGGTTATCTTGCTCGCCGGTCTAACAGCATGTGAAGGCATGTCGCGCCAGGGTCGCAATACGGCCATAGGCGCCGGTGCGGGTGCTGTGGGCGGCGCTGTGCTAACGGGTGGAAGCACGGCCGGAACGCTGGGCGGGGCAGCCATCGGTGGCATCGTCGGGCATGAAGCCAGCAAGTAAGCAATTCCAACCTTCAGTGGGATCGACGCCGGTTCCAGAAGATCAATAAATCAATAAAGGAGTGCCCAATGCTTTACACGATCGCTGTAGTCCTCGTCATACTCTGGCTGCTGGGGCTGGTGTCGTCATATACGATTGGCGGATTCATTCATATTCTGCTGGTGGTCGCTATTATCATTCTGCTGGTGCGCATCATCAGCGGTCGCGCTCCGTAGCGTTGCACGTCCATCAGCTCGGCCGCTAACCGGCCGCAGAAGATACCGGCCGCCGTTTTACGGCGGCCGGTTGCGTTTCAGTCAGCGTATGATGCCGATTCGCCCATTTAGTCGAAAAAACGGATCACTGTTGCCATGTGGGATACGCTGAATAGCGTCTGGGCCGCTCATCCGGCCATACAGGCTTTCGCCATCAATTTTCTCGCGGCAGTCATTATTCTGCTCGTCGGGTGGACCTTGTCGGGTCTGCTGGGCCGCAGTATCCACAGGCTCGCCTCGCGATCACAGAAAATCGACCCCACATTCGTGCCCATGCTGCGGGCGGTGGTGGTATGGGGCGTGCGGATTTTCATCATCATTGCCGTGTTGGCACGCTTTGGTGTTCAGACGGCCAGCCTTATTGCCGTATTGAGTGCGGCGGGCCTGGCGGTCGGCCTGGCGTTGCAGGGAACCTTGCAAAATATCGCGGCGGGCATCATGTTGCTCGCGCTCAGGCCGCTGCGGGTCGGTGAACATGTGTCGGTGATGGGCCGCGGGGAAGGTACCGTGGAAGAAATCGGCCTGTTTATGTCACGCCTGCGCCAGGGCGACGGCATTATCGTGAGTTTGCCGAACAGCCTGATATGGGGCAACACCATCGTCAATTACAGTCGCAACGCCACACGCCGCATGGACGTGGTGGTGCCGATAAGCCGCGCCGATGACCTCGACCGCGCGCTGCAGGCGCTGCGCAAACTGGTGAGTTCGCACCCCTTGGTGCTCGAGCATCCCGAGCCCCGTGTCATCGTGACGGCGCACCACGAAACCTCGAGTTCAGTCACGATCCGAGTATGGGCCCAGGTTGAACACTATTGGGACCTTAACTTTGAGCTTTACGACAAGGCGCTATTGACGTTGCGGCAAGTGCAAAATATGCTGCCCGAGCAGACCATTGCCTGCGATGATAATCAGAACCGAGGAGCAGCAACATGAAAGTACGTACTAGAGCGGGCCATTTCCGCCAGATTGCAGCAGGTGTAGTGGCCGCCGCATCGATATTGGCTGCCCCCGCAGCATTGGCCGCTTATCCCGAAAAACCCATTCGACTCGTTGTCGGCTTTTCTGCCGGCGGCACCACCGACGTCGTGGCGCGTGTAGTGGGTAAAGAGATCGGCGAAGCACTGGGTCAGCCCGTCGTGGTCGAGAACCGCCCCGGCGCGGGCAGTAATATCGCTGCGGAAGCGGTCGCCAGGGCTGAGCCCGACGGGTACACATTGCTCATGGTGGCTGTTACCAGTGCGATCAACCAGACCTTGTACAAGAATCTGAGCTTCAACCTGGTTGACGACTTCACGCCGGTCGCGCTTGCCGTGCGCGTGCCAAACGTGCTTGTGGTGAACCCAAAAGTTAAAGCCAACTCGGTAGCGGAGCTGGTTGAGCTCTTGAAAGCCAAGCCCGGTGACTTGAACTTTGCTTCATCCGGCAGCGGGACCTCCATTCACATGGCCGGCGAGCTGTTCAAGCTGCGTGCCGATGTCGATGTGACCCACATCCCTTATAAGGGCAGCGCCAACGCAGTCACCGATCTTATCGGCGGCCAAGTGCAATACATGTTCGACAACATGCCGTCGGCATGGCCGCATGTTGAATCAGGAAACTTGCGTGCGCTGGCGGTCACTACCGCCGAGCGCTCCAAAACGGCCCCTGATCTGCCCACCATGCGCGAATCCGGGTTCCCCGATTTCGATGTGTCGTCATGGTTTGGTGTGATCGGGCCAAAGGGCATGCCGGAAGAGGTCGTCAATACGTTAAACAAATCGATTCGCGACGCATTGGCCAAGCCGGAAGTGCGTGAACGCCTGGAAGGGCTCGGCGCCGTGCCGGCCGACACCAGCCCGCAAGAGTTTGCGCAATTCATCCAGACCGAAGTCGATACCTGGAAGCCGGTGGTTGAGGCGTCGGGTGCACGCGTCGATTAACCCTTAAGCGACACGTGCCGAGTGGCACGTGTTTAAGTGGCTCGTGTGGCAATTCAGGGCCGGCCGACCTCTTCAGCGCCCCTAGGCGGGCGTTGAGCGTAGGCGAGGCGGCCCGCCTTGATCATGGCAGTACAGACCCCGCGCAGCATGTCGACTTCATCGTTACTCATTGCTGTGCGGGTCAGCAGATGCCGCATACGCGGCACCAGTTTCTTCGGGTGTTCCGGGTCGAGGAACTTCACCCATACCAGCGCTTCCTGCCAATGCTCCAGCAACGCCTGAACGCGTTCACCGCTCGCCGGTTGCGCACCGGGGTCGGGCTTGCCGTGGGT
>CAZPYF010000059.1:0-11692 GCA_964590015.1 uncultured Burkholderiaceae bacterium | reverse complement strand
TTGAACTGGGCGCCACTACCATCACCGACGCGCACGAGGCGCAGGCCCGGCTTGACCTGGTACTGGCCAACGAGATCAGTCTGCAGAATGAACTGCAGCTGGCTCGCGATAACCTGGCACGCATCATTCACGAACGGCCCGGCACGCTGGCCGAGCTGGCTCGAAGCGCGCCGCTGCCTTCACCCGAACCCGCACGCATCGACGAATGGGTCAATCAGGCGTCACACGCCGGCCTGTATGTCACGGATGCTGAACTGCAAGCGGGCATTGCTCAGAAGCAGATCGACATTGCGCGTGGCGAGCACGCCCCCACTGTCGATTTTGTCGCCCGGGCGGGCAGCGCCAGCGACTACGGCACCGGCGGCTACCGATCCGGGCCCCGGTCGTTCGATAGCACCGTGGGCGTACAACTGTCCATTCCCTTGTACGCAGGCGGTGGCATCTCGTCGCGAGTACGCGAATACACATCGCGGCTGCAGGAAGCCCGCGCGCTACTCGAGAATGCCCGGCGCGAATCCGTACAGGCCGCTCAACGGCATTTCAACGGCGTGGTATCGGGGCTCGCGCGAGTGGCCGCTCTGCAGGCCGCCGAACGCTCCAGCCAGGCCGCATTAGAGGCCAACCGTACAGGCTACGAAATAGGCGTTCGCGTGAATATCGACGTGCTGAATGCCGAGCAGCAGCTGTATGTAACCCAGCGAGCGCTTGCTCGGGCCCGCTACGACACGCTGATGCATGGGCTGCATTTGAAGGCGGCGGCCGGCATTCTTAGCGAGGCCGACCTGGCCGCTATTAACGCTCTGCTGACTCAGCCCGAATCTTCGACAGCAGCGCCGTTGTCGAACGGTTGAACTCAAACGGAATCGCCACGGCGTCGCCGCCCCAGCTGCGTACGGCAGCGGTTTCCGGCAGTTGCTCCATATCGTAGTCACCGCCCTTCACGATCAGTTCCGGCCGCAACAGCTCGATAAGGGCTTGCGGCGTATCTTCATCGAACCACGTTACGGCATCGACACAGCCCAGAGCGGCGACCATGGCCATACGGTCGGCCTGCACGTTCAGCGGCCGGTCGTCGCCCTTGCCCAGGCGCCGCACCGACGCATCGGTATTCAGCGCCACAATCAGCGTTGAGCCCAGTTCGGCGGCCGCATCGAGATAGGTGGCATGGCCCCGGTGCAGAATATCGAACACCCCATTCGTAAACACCAGCGGCCGCTTCAGCGACCCATCGGCGAGCCGCGCACGCAGCGTTTCAGGGTCAAGCACCTTGGATTCGAAGCGCGCAATCATTTCATCACCGCCCAGAGCCCAACGCCCACACCGATGGCCAGCACGGCCACCAACGCCGCCAACAGGCGGTTGCCTTGGCGCTGTGCATGGTTGAGCCGCTGTAGCTCAAGGTAGACCGCGGGGCCCACATCGGGCCGACTGAGCCGCGTGTGCATGAGGCGCGGCATTTGCGGCAGGATCTGGGCCCATTGCGTGGCCTCTTTATCGAGCTCGCGCTTTAACCCGGCTAGGCCCACGCGCTCATGCATCCAGCGCTCAAGGTATGGCTTGGCGGTTTGCCAAAGATCGAGGCTGGGGTCGAGTTCACGCCCCATGCCTTCCACATTCAGCAGAGTTTTTTGCAGCAGCACCAATTGCGGCTGGATCTCGACATTGAAGCGGCGCGACGTCTGGAAGAGCCTCAGCAGCACCTGCCCCAGTGAAATCTCCGAAAGCGGCCGGTCGAAGTACGGTTCGCACACGGCTCGCACCGCCCCTTCAAGCTCTTCTTCACGAGTAGCGGCGGGTGCCCAGCCCGACTCGATGTGCAACTGCGCCACCCGCCGGTAATCGCGCCGGAAAAACGCCAGAAAGTTCTGCGCCAGGTAGTTCTTGTCGAACTCGGAAAGCGTGCCAACGATACCGAAATCCAGGGCGATATACCGGCCCAGCGTGTCGGGCTCATCGGAAACATAGATATTGCCGGGGTGCATGTCGGCGTGGAAGAAGCCGTCGGTGAACACCTGGGTAAAGAAGATCTCAACGCCCGTGCGGGCCAACACCTTCGTATCCACGCCCACGTCGGTAAGACGGTCGATATGGCTGACCGGTATGCCGCGCATCCATTCCATGGTGAATACCGTGGTGGCGCAGTACTCCCAGATGACTTCAGGCACCATCAGCATGCCTTCGCGCCCCCGCTCGGCGCTGAAATTGCGCCGCAGCTGGCTGCAGTTGGCAGCCTCGCGAATCAGATCGAGTTCGTCGTGCAGATAGGTATGAAACTCAGCCACCACCTGTCGCGGCTTCAGCCGGCGAGCGTCGACCAGCAAGCGCTCTACCAGACCGGCCACGATACGCATGAGCGCCAGATCTTTCTCAAGCACTTCTCGCATGCCCGGGCGCAGCACCTTCACCGCCACCTCGCGCCCATCATGCAACACCGCCCGGTGCACCTGGGCGATAGACGCTGAGGCCACGGGATCGGCTTCAAAATGCCGGAACAGCGTATGAGGCGAAGCGCCTAATGCCGTTTCAATGATGGCCGCCGCCTGCGCCGATGGGAAAGGCGGCACACGGTCTTGCAGCAACGCGAGCTCGACCGCCACATCGAGCGGAATAAGGTCGCGCCGGGTCGACATGACTTGGCCGAACTTCACGAAGATCGGGCCCAGCGATTCAAGCGCCCGCCGCAGGCGTTCGCCGCGCGCCATGCGGGGTGGGCGACCCAAGCGCAGAATCTTCAGCAGCGCATAGGCCAAGGGGTGGCGGATGCCCGACACCACCAGCTCGTCGAGACGGTAGCGCAGCGCAACTAGAATGATGTAGCCCAGCCGGAACAAGGGAAACATGCTCAAACTCCCTTGCCGGTGGTGGTTTCGAGGGCATTGCCGACACGCCGTGAGGCCGCTGCAGCCTCGGCCAGTGTGATGCGCTGCTCCAAGCCGTCGAGACGGCGCAGCAACACCGCGCAATCGTCACGAAAGAGCTCGAGCGCCGGCCGGGTGGTGAGCACCCGCCCTTCTTCGCCCAGATACGCCGCCACATTACCGGCGGCACGCTGCGCCGTGGATTGCGCCAGGCCGGCCGCATCGCGCACGCCTTGCAGCAGACGCGGCCCCAGTACATCGCCGAACGCAGCGGCCATGTCTTCCTCAATGTCCCAGCGCAGATCGCGCGCCAGCTCGGCCACCAGGGTGGCCAACGCGGCATCACCCTGTACATGCAGCTTCTCGGTAATGGCCGACACATCGCCGCCGCGTAGGATGCCGGGCAGATCAGCAAGATGCTGAGCGCCCAGAGTGAGCGAGACGTCGGGCACGACGGCGGAATCGCTGGCTTGCATGAACCCGGAAGCTTCGATGGTGAGGCCGATGCGCAGCTGACCCACGTTGAAGCGCACGGCCTTGCCTGCATGCCGGCTAAGACGATCAGCGGCCCACGGCTCGCGCCGCAGCAGGGCGTTCAGTGCACGGGCAGTGAGGACGTCGGGCGAAAACACCATGGGCAAAGGCAGCATGAATCGTGACAGTGATGTGAACGATGAGTAGGGCACGCGAAGCGCAGAGATCCTGCAATTCCGTACGCCGATACGGGCCAATGAAGTTTAACGGGTTTGGGCCGATGCGTCGGGCCCGCCGCAGGTTCTCGGGGCCTTTCAGCAAGAAAGGCACCACGAGGGTGCCTTTCGAATGCGCCGGCAGAGTAAATCTGCCTGCCAATTTCGCCGAGGCGTTGCGCCGGCTATGGCGCGCTGCACTCGGCTATACGTCTCTTCAGTTCGCTTGATCGAGCGGAATCTGCTGGATGCCGGCCAGCAGCCAGCCTGCGTTGTCTGCCTTGTACAGATTCCAGACTTCTTCGAAGCGGAAGGCTTCGCCGTCGCGAGATTCGCGCAGCATGCCCGAGTAGCGAACGCTGGCCAGGTGGCCGCCCGAAACCTGTTCGATGCCCAGTAGCTCAGCGTTCAACAACACCACTTCGGTGTGATTGTCGGCGTCGCGTGCCAGCAGCTCGGGCGAGATCTCGGCGATGAGATCGTCGGTCATGACCTCGCGCAGTTCGTCGAGGTCGCCGCGATCCCAGATGCCCTGGATACGAACGAACTGTTGCTTCGCATTCGCCAGGAACGCCGGCGTGTCGAAGTTTTCGGGAATGAACCAGCTGGTATCGACCGGTGCCGCCGGAACCGAAGGCACGGCTTCGATAGTGGGTGCGGCCGTTGCAGCGGGCGCTGCGGATGATGCCGCCGCCCGGGCACTTGGAGACTCGGGCCGCTGCATGGAACTACGGCCCGGATCGGCGTTGCGGTAGCTGTTGTGACCCGCCATGGCAGGCTGACGCCCGCCGCCACGCAGTTTGCGCACCAGGAACATGATGGCAAAGATTACCAAGCCGATAAGAATGGCGCTGGAAAGGAACTCGAGCAAGGCACCGCCCAAGCCCAGATGAGACAGCAGTGCGGCGATGCCCAAGCCCGCTGCGATGCCGGCGATGGGGCCCAGGAAGCGCGACATGCCGCTACGGGCGGCTGTGGCGCCGGCGGCTGCGCCTGCGGCCGGTGCAGCCGCATTGCGCGAAGGCGTATTGGCAGCGGGCGGGCGCACGGCGGAACGCTGGCTGGTCACGTTGCCAGACTGCATGCCAAAGCTCTTGCCACCACCAGCGCGGCGCGCCTCGGCTTCAAGCGGCATGGCCAGCATTGAAAGGGCCGATACAGCGAGAATCGCCATGGCGAAGAATCGCGAAAAACGTTGCGACATAAAAGGGTGCTCCTGTGAGCGCGCGCACGCGCGCGATGCAAAGATGAGAAAACAGGAACTCATCTTACAGGAAGCTTAAACCCGGCACAATAGCGGGGATTTACTGCAGGTTTACACCCTCGTGCAAGGCCACGATGCCCGCGCTCAGGTTGAAATACCTTACGCGTGAGAGGCCGGCTTCTTCCAGCATGCCGGCCAGCGTGGGCTGATCGGGATGCATGCGGATCGACTCGGCCAGGTAACGGTAGCTGTCGGCGTCGCCCGCCACCTTCGAGCCCAGCCAAGGCAGGATATTGAAGGAATACCAGTCGTACAGCGGCGCGAGCGGCCGGCTGACCCGCGAGAATTCCAGCACCAATAGCTTGCCGCCCGGTTTCAGAACACGCCGCATCTCGGCCAGCGCGCGCTCTTTGTGGGTCATGTTGCGCAAGCCGAACGCCACGCTCACGCGGTCGAAGTAGCCGTCGGGGAACGGCAGCTTTTCGGCATCGCACACCGCCACCGGCGGCAGCAAGCCCGAATCGGCCAGACGGTCGCGCCCCACGCGCAGCATGGAATCGTTGATGTCAGTGAGCCAGACTTCGCCCGATGCGCCCGCACGCCGTGAAAACGCGCGGGCCAGATCGCCTGTACCACCCGCGATATCGAGCACCTTCATGCCGGGGCGCACATCGGCGCGCGCAATGGTGAACGCCTTCCAGGCACGATGCAGGCCCGCCGACATCAGATCGTTCATGACGTCGTAGCGCTGGGCCACGGAATGAAACACCTCGGCCACTTTTGCGGCTTTCTCGCGCTCGGGCACGCTGCGATAGCCAAAATGGGTGGTGGAGTCGGGCTCGGTGTGTGTGGAAGACGGCTCTTTCATGGTATGGCTATCGTACATCAATCGGGTGCCCCGGCGCGGTCACAGCCAGTGGCCTAATATGTGTAGTTGCACTTTCACAAACCTGTCATATTTCTTCAATAGTATGAGAAAGCTGGAACACTCAGCTAGAAGAGAACTCAATGAGCACGACTATTCTCGTCGTTGAAGACGAGCCCGCGATTCAGGAACTGATTTCCGTCAACCTGACCTTTGCCGGTCACAAGGTTCTACGCGCGTTCGATGCAGAGCAGGCACAAACCTTGATCCGAGCCGAACTGCCCGACCTGATTCTGCTCGACTGGATGCTGCCCGGCGCTTCCGGCATCACCCTCGCTCGCAGCCTGCGTTCCGACGAACGCACACGCCAGGTGCCGCTCATCATGCTCACGGCCAAGGGGGCTGAGCACGACAAAGTGGAAGGGCTAGAGGCCGGAGCCGACGACTACATCACGAAGCCGTTCTCGCCGCGTGAACTGGTGGCGCGCATCAAAGCCGTATTGCGTCGGCGCGCCCCCCAGCTCACCGATGATATCGTCGAAATCAGCGGCTTGCGCCTTGATCCTGCCACGCACCGAGTCTCCGGCCACACCCAAAGCCTGTCGGTCGGCCCCACCGAGTTCCGCTTGCTACACTTCTTCATGACCCACACCGAACGGGTGTTTTCGCGCGCGCAACTGCTCGACCAGGTGTGGGGTGATCACGTGTTCGTGGAAGAGCGCACGGTCGATGTGCATATTCGGCGGTTGCGCAAGGCGCTTGAGCCTTCGGGCCACGACAGCCACATTGAAACGGTGCGTGGAGCCGGCTATCGATTCGCCCTACACCCAGTGGGCTGATACGATCGCACCCGTAATTCCCAGCTGCATGCCATGATGAAAACTCTACTCTCCGTGCTCTTGTGGGCCTTGGCCGGTTATGCCCTGGGCGCGGGGTTCGGGCCCCATATCGGATGGGGTGTGTTTTCGTTTGGTTTGCTGCTGATGATTTCCGTGAGCGGTATGCAGCTGTCGCGCCTGTCGCGCTGGGCCGAAGACATCGAAAGCCCGCCGCCACCGTCTGTAGGCCCATGGGATAACATTCTTTCGCAGATCTACCGCAAGCTGCGCAATGATCGGCGGAAGATCGATCAACTGAAACTCGACATCCAGCGCATGCTGGAAGCGGCCGAAGCGCTGCCCGACGGCGCCGCCACCCTCGACGGCCAGATGCAGCTCACCTGGTGCAACCGCAGCGCCCGCAAGCATCTGGGCCTGAAGCCGAAGTCAGACATCGGCCACAGCATCTTCAATATCGTGCGCGACCCCGAGTTTTCGCGCTATGCCCGCCAGGAACGCTGGTCAGAGCCGGTACAGCTGCATGTGAACAGCGGTAATCAGCCCATCACCCTGCTTGTGCACCTCGTGAACTACGGGGTCGACCGCTATCTTTTGGTGTCTCGCGACATCACTCAGCTCGAAAGGCTGGAAACCACGCGCAAAGACTTCGTGGCCAACGTATCGCACGAGCTGCGTACGCCGCTCACTGTGCTTGCCGGCTTCCTGGAAACCCTGCAAGACATGCCGCCCGGTTCGCTTTCGGCTGAACAACGCCAGCGCTATATCGACATGATGGGCGAACAGGCCGCGCGCATGGAAGCGATCGTATCTGACCTGCTCACGCTTTCCACGCTGGAATCGTCGCCGGTGGCCGAACCCCAACCCGTCGACATGAGCGCCATCGTGCACAAGGCCCTTCAACAGGGCCGCATGCTTTCGCGCGATCAGCACGTGTTTGTGGAACACTGCGACCCCGGCCTCTTGCTGGAAGGCGTTGCCTCAGAACTGGCTTCGGCCGTATCGAACCTCGTTACGAATGCGGTGCGCTACACCCCGAAAGACGGCACGATTACGGTTAGCTGGTATCGCGACGATGACGGCAATGCGGTGTACTCGGTGCAGGATACGGGCATCGGTGTCTCGCCCCACGACCTCCCGCGGCTCACCGAGCGCTTCTACCGCGCCGATCGCGGTCGGTCGCGCGCTACAGGCGGAACCGGCCTCGGCCTGGCCATTACCAAGCATGTGGCCATGCGCCACGACGGTGAGCTTCGCATCCAGAGCCGCTATGGCTCGGGCAGTACCTTCTCGCTGGTCTTCCCCGCTCGCCGTATCGCGGCTGCCGAGGCCGTGAACGACTGACACCGCCTGTCTGACAGCGCCTGACTCGACGGCACGGGCAATCTATATCAGAATTGGCGCTCTTTCATTCGAGCCGACGAATCGACAAACCGGCCCGCGCCCGCAACGTACGGCGCCGGTTTGCCCGTAGCCACCATGACCGAACAGCTTCAAGATTCTCGTTGGGACATCGTCACGCACGGCGACCGGTGCCTGGTAATCCGTTTTGGTAGCGGCATCGACGTGGCCACCGGCCGGCGTTGCGGTGCCGCAGCCGCCGCTATGCGCGAAGCAGCGATACGCGGCGTAAGCGACATCGTGCCCACCTTCAATACGGTGGCCGTGCATTATCTTCCCGCGCACTTTGCCGCCAATACCAGCCGGCGCCACCTCGAACTCGAGATCGAACGGGTGTTGAATCGCATGGAGGCCCAGGGCGAACCCACCGGTGCCCGAGAGGTGGAAATACCCGTGTGTTATGGCGGCGAGTACGGCCCCGACCTGACCGACGTGGCGCAAACGATGGGCTTGAGCGAAGCCGAAGTCATTGCGCTGCATGGCCGCGAACCCGTCTACGTCTTCATGCTTGGCTTCGCCCCCGGCGCACCGTTCACCGGTGTGCTCGACGAGCGCTTTGCCTTGCCTCGGCGCGCCACTCCCCGCACCGCCATACCCGCCGGTTCGGTGGGCGTGGCCAACCGCCAGACCTTCATCTACCCCAATGAGCTTCCGGGGGGCTGGAACATTATCGGGCGCACGCCGCTGGTGCTATTTGACCCCTTGCGCGAGCCCGCCGCCGTGGCCGCACCGGGTGACAGCCTGCGCTTCGTGCCGATCTCAGAACACGAATTCAAGACTTGGCCAACATCATGAGCGTCACCGTACTTCGCCCCGGGCTCTTCAGCTCATTTCAAGATTTGGGCCGCCATGGCTACCAGCATCTAGGCATGCCCGTGGGAGGCGCCATGGACCAGCGCGCCCATCAGCTTGCGAACCTGATTGCCGGCAACGACCGCGATATGGCAACGCTCGAGGTCACGCTCGTGGGGCCCACGCTGCGCTTCGATGCCGCCGCGTGTATTGCGCTCGCCGGCGCCGACCTCAGCCCTAAGATCAACGACACACCCGCCCCCATGGGGCGGCCGCTGGTCATGCGGGCCGGCGACGTGTTGTCGTTCGGCCCACGCCGCAGCGGGGTGCGTTGCTATATCGCGTGGCACGGGGGAATGGCCTTGCCCGAGGTATTGGGTAGCCAGAGCACCTATCTGCGCGGCAAGCTGGGCGGGTTCCAGGGCCGCGCGCTGCAGAAAGGCGATGTCCTGCCGCTGAATGTGTCATTCAAGGAAGAAGACCAGGCCGCGCTGGCGGAAGACCTGCAGAAGATGGCTATCTACCTGTCGAGCAGCCTGGCGTTCAACCCCCGGGCGCGCCTGCGCGTCATGCGCGGGCCCCATACCGGACTGTTCACCGACGAGGCGATTCAGAATCTGTTCAATGAAGATTACCGTATCGGCAATGATTCGGATCGCATGGGTTACCGGCTTAACGGCCCCACGCTGCCAGTACGGGAAAACCGCCAGCTGCTTTCCGAAGGGGCCACATTCGGCACCATCCAGGTGCCGTCAGACGGCCTGCCCATCGTGCTGATGGCCGACCGGCAGTCGATCGGCGGCTACCCAAAGATCGGGCATGTGGCGTCGGTCGACCTGCCGCAACTTGCGCAATGCATGCCGGGGGAAGTGCTTCGCTTCGAAGAAATCGAGCAGATGCAGGCTCAGCAGCTCGATAATCTACGTGAGCAGGCGCTTGGAACCTTAAAGGAATCGCTGGCGCCCTTGCGCGAACGCATCGCGCTTAGTGGCGCCCGATAGCGGCCTCGCGCGAATCGGCCACATCGAGAATCGACAAAAAGCCACTGATATCGAAGACCTCGAGCACGTGCGGTTGCAGGCCGCACAGCACCAGATGGCCGCCCTTCTGTTTCAGGCGCTTGGCCAGCAACAGCACGACTCGTAAACCCGCGCTGGAGATGTATTCCACGCCGGACATATCGAGCACCCATTTGTGCTCGCCTTCTTCAACCCATTCGAGCACGCGGCTTTCCAATTCGGCCGCATTTGCGCTGTTGATCTGACCTGCGGTGGAGACGAGCAGGATCTCGCCGTTCTTTTCACGGGTAAGGCTCATGAGACAACCATTTCCATAGTTTGAGAATTTTCTGACGAGATGTATCGACCCCATGACCACACCCCTATAATGGGGCGGCCATTTGATTGATCGCCGCAGAGAATCATAACCATACATGGGCATCTTTTCCAGAATCGGCTTGATCCCGACCCCGCCGGTGAAACGACCGCGCGACCTCGCGTACGCGTCAACCGAACTCCCGCCGCCCCCTACGCTCGCTGTTCTGGCCGTGCAACACGTTGCCACGGCCCTGGCGCTGATTGCGTATGCGCTGGCGGCCGCGCACATCGGCGGCCTTGACGCCGAAGGCACCCGCAAGCTCATCAGCGCCACCATTATCGGCATGGCCATCGCAACCGGCCTACAGGCCTGGGGCGGTCGTACCGGCTCGGGCACCATGCTTGTGCACATGCCCGATCCCTTGCTGGTGGCCTTGTCTGGGCTCGTTTGCGCCGAGTATGGGCTGGGCGGCATGGTGGTTGTGTGTGTGGTGAACGGCATCGCCGCCATGGGCGCCAGCTTCATCGTGCCCCGCCTGCGAGCCGTATTGCCGCCCACCGTGGCGGGCGTGGTCGTGTGCGTGGGCGGGCTCTCGCTCATTGAGCCAGCGCTCACCCAGTCAAGCGGGCTCACTGAAACCGGTATGAACCTCACCGACGCCCTGCTCTGCGCGATCACGCTCGCGGTGATCATGGCGCTGTCGATCTGGGGCAGCCACACCTTGAAGCTCTTCGCGCTGCTGGTGGGCATGGTGGCGGGTATCGGGATGGCGGCTGTTTTGGGCGCGCTGCATGGCGGCCAACTGCTGGCCCAAACCCCCTTGTTCGGGCTGCCTTCGCTCACTGCGCCGAACTTCGACGTTCCCCCCGGCTTGTTGGTGGCGGTGGCGTTGCTGGCGCTCATGACTCAGCTCGATACCTTTGCCTGCACGGTGCTCATGCAGAAGATGGACGACGCCGACTGGCGCAGGGCCAACATGCGCATGGTGGGCGGCGGCATCCGCGCCAATGCCCTGGGCAACCTGGCTACCGCCTCGCTGGGCGGCTACCCCAGCGCCGTGTCGTCGGCGAACCTGGCGCTGTGCCACATCAGCCGCTCGACATCGCGCTGGATCGGCCTGGCCGTGGCCGCCGTGCTGTTGCTGATGGCCTTCATGCCGCTGGTTTCGCGTGCGCTTACGCTGATTCCTACCGCAGTCATCGGCGCAGTAAGCCTTTACGCAGCGGCCTACCTTATCGTGTCGGGCATCGAGCTTATTGCCTCACGAGCCATGGACGCGCGGGGCATCTTCATGGTGGGGCTGTCGTTCGTCACAGGCCTGGGTGTCATGTTCATGCCGCAGCTGGCCGACACCCTGCCCGACTCCATCGAGTTCATCGCCCACAACGGCATCGTGGTCGCGGGCCTCACCGCCATACTGCTTAATCTGATCTTCCGGCTCGGTACCTCGCAGCGCACCTCACAAGACTTGCATGATGCCGCCTCGCCCCAAGAACTGGCGCAACGCGTGACCGACTTCATTCAAGACAGTGGCGCCGTGTGGGGCGCCCGGCACGGCGCCATCCGCCGCGCGGCGCAGGCCGCCATTGAAGCCGTCGAAGCGTTGCATACCGGCGGCGACCGCCGGGTCATGGCCATCAAGGGCCGCTTTGATGAATTCAACCTCGATATCGAACTTCTGCATCAGGGGCCGCCTCTTGCGCTTGAGCGCCCCGGCAAGCCGTCGGCCG